>CAYQPM010000006.1:0-45184 GCA_964419295.1 uncultured Stakelama sp.
GGCCGAAGATCTCCTGCTTCATCCGCCACAATCGGGTCGGATTGAGTTCGAGGCCGACGACGAACAGCAGCAGCGTGATGCCGAGTTCGGCGATCCCCATCTTCGATTCGGCGTCGCCGACCAGCCCCAGGATATGCGGACCGACGACCGCGCCGGCGACGAGGAAGCCCAAAGTCGCGCCGAGGCCGAGCTTGCGGAAGAGCAGCACGAACATCAGGCCGAAGCCCAGCAGGATCACCCCGTCGCGCAGCATCGACACGCCCTGTGCCGCATCATGCATGCGCGCGCGCCTCGCGAGCCGCGAGCGCCGCTTCGGCCGCAGCCTCGAACGCCAGCCGGATCGAGGGATGCCGCGCGGTATAGTCGAGCGCCGGGGCGAACACGGCGAGGCCGGGCCAGTCCGGCATCGCGCCCTCCCGCGCCAGCCAGGCGGTGAGCGCGTCGCGCGCGGCGGCCAGTTCCTCAGGCGTCTTGCCGAGGATTTCGGTGGCGAGCAGCGATGCCGAAGCCTGCCCCAGCGCGCAGGCCCGGACGAGCAGCCCGACCTCGCTCACCCGCCCGTCGTCGTCGACCCCGACGTCTACGGTCACGCGGCTGCCGCAGATCGGCGAGCGCTTCTCGGCGGTGGCCTGGGCATGCTCCAGCCGGGCATGATGCGGGATCGACGCGGCCAGCCGCAGGATCTCGGCGTTGTACAAAGGCGCGTTCATCGCTCGGCGCTCGCATTGTCGCTCGTCTGGAGACCCTGTCGCGATCCGAAGACCGGCAGGCCGCGCCGGCGCCGATCGACGAAATCGGCGATGCCCGCGCTAGTCGCGTTGAGCAGCGGGTAGCTGCGCGAGCCGGTCATCCATTCCGGCCGCCGGGACGGGCCGCCACGCGCGGTATCGACCAGCAACGCCGCGACGAGAAATCCGAGGCTGGCGATGATCAACCCCTTCAGCGCGCCGAAACCGAAGCCGAGTGCGCGATCGACGGGCCCGAGGATCGAGGTGCGCGTCCGCTTGCCGATCGCATTGGCGACCAGCTTGCCGCCGACATAGGTGCCCCCAGCGATCACCACGAAGGCAGCGACCGCAGCCCCCGATGCCGTGCCCACGATCCCGCTGAACTTGGCGGCGAGCGCGACGTGGAACAGTTTGAGCATCGCGACGATCGCCACCCAGGCGAACAGCGACAGGACTTCGGTGACGAAGCCCCGCTTCAATCCCAGCAATGCCGCGCCGAGCACGGCCACGAGTACGATGATGTCGAGTGCGGTCAGCGCCATGATGTGGGGAATAGGGATGCCGGGGCGCTGCGGCTAGTGGGCGCGATGGACGAGGCACCGACGGTCGGCCCCTGCCGTGACGTTCCGTGGCCGCGTCGCGCCTCCGAGCTGGCACACCGATGCACGTCCAACATCATGCCTTGCCCAGCATGTGATCGACGAACTGCCCGAGGGTGCGAAAGCCGGTCAGCCGCAGCCCGCTTTCGTCCTTCGCCATCGCGCCGGGGACCAGCGCGCGCTCGAACCCGAGCTTTCCTGCCTCTTTCAGGCGCAGCGCCGCATGCGCGACCGGGCGGATCTCGCCCGACAGCGCGACCTCGCCGAACGCGACCGCATCGACCGGCACCGGCCGTTCCGACAGCGCCGAGACGAGCGCCGCGGCGACCGCCATGTCGGCCGCCGGGTCCTGCACGCGGTAGCCGCCGGCGATGTTGAGATAGACTTCGGCGCTGGAGAAACTGAGCCCGCAGCGTGCTTCGAGCACCGCGAGGATCATCGCCAGCCGCCCGCTGTCCCACCCGACGACCGCGCGCCGCGGCGTCGCGCCGCTCGCCAGCCGCACGACCAGCGCCTGGATCTCCACCAGCACGGGACGCGTGCCCTCCAGTGCGGGGAACACCGTCGTGCCGCTGACGCCTTCGTCGCGATGGGTGAGGAACAGGGCGGACGGATTGGCGACCTCGGTCAGGCCTTCGGTCTGCATCGAGAAGACGCCGATCTCGTCGGTGCCGCCGAAGCGGTTCTTGATCGCGCGCAGGATGCGATATTGGTGGCTGCGTTCACCCTCGAACGACAACACCGTGTCGACCATGTGTTCGAGCACGCGCGGACCGGCGATCGAGCCGTCCTTGGTGACGTGGCCGACCAGCACCAGCGCGGTGCCGCGCTGCTTGGCGAAGCGGATCAACTCCTGCGCCGAGGCGCGCACCTGGCTGACCGTGCCCGGCGCTCCCTCGATCAGGTCGGAGTGCATCGTCTGGATCGAATCGATCACCAGCAGCGCAGGCGGCGGCCCCATCGACAGCGTGGTCAGGATGTCGCGCGTCGAGGTCGCCGCCGCCAGTTGCACCGGCGCATTGCCGAGGCCGAGCCGCCGCGCGCGCAGCCGCACCTGATCCGCCGCTTCCTCGCCCGAGACATAGGCGACGCCGCGCCCGGCGAGCGCCAGCTTTGCCGCCGCCTGGAGCAGCAGGGTGGATTTGCCGATGCCTGGATCGCCGCCGATCAGCGTCGCCGACCCTTCGACGAAGCCGCCGCCCAGCGCCCGGTCCAGTTCGGCGATGCCGGTCCCCATGCGCTCGGGCAGCGCGATGTCCGCATCAAGGCCGACGAGCTGCACCGATCGCCCGCCGCTTTGAAGATTATGCTTCGCCTGGAACGGCGTGACGACCGCGCCCGCCTCTTCGACCAGCGTGTTCCATTCGGCGCAATCGCCGCACTGTCCCGCCCAGCGGTGCGCCACCGATCCGCAGGCCTGGCAGACGTATCGTTTCTGGGGTTTCGCCATGACGCGCAGCTTTAGCCCGATGAGAACGGGAAGGGAACATCAAAGTCGCGCGCCACCCCGGTCCGCGTCATCCGGCGGCGGGTATGGTGAGCCCCCGCTGGACCGCCGGGCGCGCGAGGCCACGCTCCAGCCACGCCCTGACGTTGCCGAACCGGTCGAACCCGACCAGCTCGCCCGCCGCATAGAAGCGGGTCAGCGCGTTCGCCCAGCCCAGCATCGACACGTCGGCGATCGAATACTCCTCGCCGAGGAACCAGTCGCGGCCCGCCAGCGCCGCATCCATCACGCCGAGCAAGCGCTGCACCTCCGCGAGATACCGGTCGCGCGGGCGCTTGTCCTCGTAATCCTTGCCCGCGAATTTGTGGAAGAAGCCGAGCTGCCCGAACATCGGGCCGACACCGCCCATCTGGAACATCAGCCACTGGATCGCCTGCCACCGGCCGACGGGGTCGATCGGCACCAGCCGGCCCGCCTTGTCGGCGAGGTAGAGCAGGATAGCGCCGCTTTCGAACAGGCCGAACGGCTGTCCACCGGGACCGTCGGGATCGATGATCGCGGGGATCTTGCCGTTGGGGTTGAGCGAGACGAAGGCGTCCGACTTCTGGTCGTCCTGCGCGAAGTCGATGCGGTGCGGCTCGTAGGGCAGCCCCAGTTCTTCCAGCAGGATCGACACCTTGACGCCGTTGGGCGTCGGCAGCGAATACAGCTGGATGCGGTCGGGGTGTTGCGCGGGCCAGCGCTGCGTAATCGGAAAAGCGGACAGATCGGTCACACGCGCATCCTTCGTCGGTTGAGATGGCGACATAGTCACGCCGCAATCCCGACGCTATGGCCGGCGGCAGCATGCAACCGTCAGACCTTCGTGTCGCCCTGTTCAGCGGCAATTACAATTACACCCGCGATGGCGCGAACCAGGCGCTGAACCTGCTCGTCCGCCACCTGCTCGATCGCGGCGTGGCGGTCCGCGTCTATTCGCCGACCATCGATCCGCCCGCCTTCCCCCCGACCGGCGACCTGGTGAGCGTGCCTGCGATCCCGATGCCGGGCGGCCGGGCGGAATACCGCCTGGGCCGTTACCTGCCGCGCGCCACCCGTACCGACCTGGAAGCGTTCGCGCCCAATATCGTCCATGTCTCCGCCCCCGATATGCTCAATCACGGCGCGATCAGCTGGGCACGGCGCAATGGTGTGGCGTCGGTCGCCTCGCTGCACACGCGCTTCGAGACCTATTTCCGTTATTACGGTGTCGGCTTCATCGAGCCGGCGATCGAATGGCTGCTCACCCGTTTCTACAACCGCGTCGACCGGGTCGTCGTGCCGTCGCCCAGCATCGCGACCCTGCTGCGCGCCTGGGGCGTGACGACGCCGATCGGCATATGGTCGCGCGGGATCGACCACGACCGGTTCAAGCCGGATCGCCGCAGCCTGGCGTGGCGCCGCAGCCTCGGCATCGCGGACGACGAAATCGCGGTCGGGTTCCTCGGCCGGCTGGTGAAGGAAAAAGGCCTCGACGTGTTCGCCGAGGTCATCGCCGAGCTGCGTCGGCGCGGCGTGCCGCACAAGGTTTTGGTCGTCGGCAAGGGCCCCGCACAGGACTGGTTCGCCGCACAGGCGCCCGAGGCGATCTTCGCCGGCTTCCAGTCGGGCGACGACCTGGGTCGCGCGGTCGCGTCGATGGACGTGTTCTTCAATCCGTCGGTGACCGAGACGTTCGGCAACGTGACCACGGAAGCGATGGCGGCGGGCGTGCCGGTCGTCGCCGCCCGCGCCACCGGTGCGGTCGACCTGGTCGAAGACGGCGTCACCGGCTTCCTGGTGGAGCCGACCGACATCGCCGGCTATGCCGACGCGATCGCACGGATCGTCGCGGAACCGGACCTGAAGGCGGCGATGGCGACGGCGGGGCTGGTGCGAGCGGCGGGCTATCAGTGGGACAGCGCGAACCAGGCGGTGCTGGACACCTATCTGGCGCTGCACGCGCGATCCGCTGCGACCGCCGCCTAGGCGCCGTCCGCTACCCGGTTCGCCAGTCGAACGTCAGCGGCGCTTCGCGGAAGGCGAACCGGTCGAGGTGGCTCGACACCACCCCGCGCATCCGCTCGACGTCCCCGCCGTCCGGCACGGTCAGCACCACGTCGAGCGTGTCGCTGTCGGCCTTCATCTCCAGCACCGCGCCGCCGGGAAAGGCGATCCGCCCCTCCTCCGCGGTGAAGCTCACCGCCATCTTGTGGCTCCAGTGCTTGGCGAGCTGCTGAAGGTAGCGGCTCGCCGACGCGGTCGGCACCCTGGCGACCGAGACGCTCATTTCAGGCGCTCGATCTTCTGGACGACCTCGTCGATCAGCGCGGTGACCGCGTGGACGGCATCGTCGGACAGGTCGCCCGCTTCCAGCCGGTGCATCACCACGTCGCGCAAGTTGCGCATCGACCGGCGGATCGGCGCGCGATCGATCCGGGCCCGGTGCGCGCCGACCTCGGCGAGCCGTGCCATCAGCGCTTCGACCTGGCCGGCATGCTCCGCCAGATGCGCGGTGCCGGCCTCGGTCACCGCGAAGCGTTTGCGAGTCGTGTCGCCCTGCTGCTCGATCACCAGTTCCATGTCGGCGAGCATGGTCAGCGCGGGATAGACCATGCCGGGACTGGGCGCATAGGCGCCGCCGGTCAGTTCCTCCACCGCCTTGATCAGTTCGTAGCCGTGACGCGGTTCGTCCGCGATCATCCGCAGCAGCACCAGCCGCAGCTCGCCACCATCGAACATCCGCCGACGGCCACCACCGCCGCCGCCGCCCCGGCCGTGTTCGCGGCCCTCGCCCGGGCCGAATTCCCAGCGCACCTCGAACGGCCCGCGTGACCAGCCACCGCCGCCGCGCGGCCCGCAACCGCGTTCGCCGCGGCCATGCATATGTCCAAACATCATTCTTCCTTTTCGTATCTCGATGCGCTCAAGATATATTTTCCAATACATCATGCAAGAGGCGCTCAAGACATATTTTCTTCGGACCCGACCCCGGCCGCGGCAATGGGGGTGACGGCCCTGCCGCTGCCGCCTATCTCACTGGCGATGGCAGACCTGCTCACCGGACTCGAGCCGGAACCCGTTCCCGACGCCCCGCGCGCCGATGCGCCGCTCGCCGATCGCCTGCGCCCGCGCACGCTGGCCGAGGTCGTCGGGCAGGAGCATCTTACCGGCCCCGATGGCGCGATCGGACGCATGGTCGCGGCCGGACGCCTTTCGTCGATGATCCTGTGGGGTCCGCCGGGGACGGGCAAGACGACGATCGCCCGGTTGCTCGCCGCGGCGGTAGGCCTGCGCTTCGTCGCGATCAGCGCGGTCTTTTCCGGCGTCGCCGAGCTCAAGAAGGCGTTCGCCGAAGCGCGCGACCATGCCCGCATCGGTCAACGCACCCTGCTGTTCGTCGACGAGATCCACCGCTTCAATCGTGCGCAGCAGGACGGCTTCCTGCCCTATGTCGAGGATGGCACGGTGACGCTGGTCGGCGCGACCACCGAAAACCCTTCGTTCGAACTCAACGCCGCACTGCTCAGCCGGGCGCAGGTGCTGATCCTCGAACGGCTCGGCCGCGCCGCGCTGGAATTGCTGATCGACCGGGCCGAAGCGCTGGAGGCACGTCCCCTTCCCCTCACCCCGCCGGCGCGCGATGCGTTGATCGCCAGCGCCGATGGCGACGGCCGCTTCCTGCTCAACCAGGCGGAGACGCTGTTTTCGGTGTCGCTTCCCGAACCGCTCGATCCGGCCGGGCTGTCGAATTTCCTGCAACGCCGCGTCGCGATCTACGACAAGGATCGCGAGGGCCATTACAATCTGATCAGCGCGCTGCACAAATCGATCCGCGGGTCCGATCCGCAGGCGGCGCTCTATTATCTTGCGCGGATGCTGACCGCGGGCGAGGAACCGCTGTATCTGCTTCGCCGCCTCACACGCGCGGCGGTCGAGGATATCGGGCTCGCCGACCCGCAGGCGCTGGTGCAATGTATCGCGGCCAAGGACACCTACGACTTCCTCGGCAGCCCGGAAGGCGAACTGGCGATCGCGCAGGCCTGCCTCTACCTCGCCACCGCGCCCAAATCGAACGCCGCCTATATGGCGCAGAAGAAGGCGTGGCGCACCGCGAAGGAGACCGGGTCGCTGATGCCGCCCGCGAACATCCTCAACGCACCGACCAAATTGATGAAGCAGATCGGCTATGGCGCCGATTATGCCTATGACCACGATGCGGACGAGGCCTTTTCGGGCGCGAACTACTGGCCCGACGAACTGACGCCGCAGACCTTCTACGAACCGACCGGCCGTGGGTTCGAGGCGCGGCTGCAGGAACGGCTCGCGCATTGGGATCGGCTGCGCCGGGAACGGAAGGGCTGACCCCTCTGGACTAGTCCGGCATCCTGTCGCATGGGAGCGCCGAACGCCGGTTTAGCTCAGCTGGTAGAGCAGCGGTTTTGTAAACCGAAGGTCGCGGGTTCGATTCCTGCAACCGGCACCACTTCCCCGGTCGGCGGGTCCGCCGGGGCGGCCCGGCACCGCTATTTCGGGAATTGCGGGCGGGAGGCGAGCGACCGGAGCGTGCGGTGGAATTCCTCTTCCGTCAGCTCGCGTTCGAACAGCAGGCCGCCGAAGAAATCGTCACGCCACACCGCGGTGCCGGCCTTCGTCGTTCCGTCGGGGAATTCCACCGTCACCGGCTGCCCCGCCTCGATCTGGACGAGTCCGTCGGTGCCGACACCGGTACGCGACAGGTCGATCGCGACCAGATCGGTTTGCGTACCACAGGCATCGACCACCCGGATGTCCGCGGCGACGGTGTGACGATAGGCACGGCGGGAGTTGAATGGCATTGCGACCCTCTTTGCAAGAGGGCCGAAAATCCGGCCTTCACGTTGATAAAGCGTTATAAAATCGAATTGGTTCTATTCGCCGCGGCGCGTCGGGAGCCGATCGCCGCATGTCGACGGACGACCCGCCCCGGACAGAGTCACAGCCTGGCGCTTTCCGCGACCTGTCGCGCGGCGGCGACGGAGCGATCGTAATAATGCAATGCCGGCGCTTCGTAGGTGACGAGGTAGAGCCGCCCGCCGACGAACGCTCCGCGCGCCTCGCCGCGGCGGTGCAGGGTCTCGTCCTCGCGTACGAAGTCGTAGGTGAAGCGCACCCCCTTCGCGCCGGCGAACGTCACCGGCTCGATCGTGCCCACCGTCATCGTCGCCGTGCCGAGCGCGATGCGGTAGGTATTCTCGAACAGCACGGGAATGTCGGTGACGAGCATCGTCGCGCCGACCGTCGGCAGCGGTTTGGAACGCTTGTTAGCCTCGCGGAACAGCGGCTTACCGGTTTCTATGCCGCCGTAGAACGTAAGATCGTTGAGCGAATCGCCGTCGATCGTCCAGGTTTCGGCGTTACGACCGCGGCGCGCGCCGAGGCGGTTCCATTCCGAGGTCGGCTGGACGGTCAGCGGGGACTTGGCGACCGCGATACGCTCGCCCGGGACGATCAGCTTGTTGCCGGCCATGGCGGGCGTGGCGAAGAGCAGCGCCGCGGCTGCGAAGCGATAAGCGGACATCGGGAGCCTCATGACGCAACGAGTGTGGAGATGATCGACGCATCGGCGGCGTCGGGTTTGCGACGCAGATATTCGCGCAGCGCAGCCTTGCCGGCGTCGGTCTGCTGGCCGCGCAGCAGGGCGAGCCCCAGTCCGCGCTGCGCCTCGGGCGGGGCGTCGCCGCGTTCGATCGCCTGTTCGTAGAATTCGGCGGCGTTCACCAGATCGCGCGGGTTGCCGCGTTCGCGGTAGAGTTCGCCACGCGCGAACAGCAGCGGCGTCGTCCAGCCGTCCGCCGCCAACCGGCCGAGCAGATATTCCGATCCGCCGAAGTCGTTGCGCTTGATCTGGTCGGTCAGCAGCATCGGCAGCCACGGCGCCAGTGCCTCCCGATAGCGGACGCCCTCGGCCGAGCCGCCACCATCGACCCCGGACGCGAACGCCCTGAGATAGGTCGCGCGTGAAAGCTCCGTAGGATGCGTCGCGAAGAAGCCTGCGGTGTACCGCTGATCGGCCTTGCGGTGGCGACCGATCGCGGTGGCATCCGCTTCGCTCATCATCCGTTCCCAGACGTCGGCCGCCGCCGCCGCGGGATAGCCCGATCCGGCGAGGTAACGGACGCCGAGCATGTCCGCCGCCTGCTCCTGCCCGCGATCGAACCGGTAGAGGCTGCCGAGCACACCGACCTGCAAGGCGGCGCTGTTCGTCATAAGCACCGATGCCCAGGCCATGACGTCGGTGCCGCGCCGCTGGTTGCGAAACCCCTCGACGGTGTGGCGCAATTCGAAATGGCCGAATTCGTGGCCGAGCACCGCTCCCAGTTCCGCCTCGCTGCGCAGGCGCAACAGCGCCCCCGACCAGATCGTCATCGCGCCGTTGGCGGTCATCGACGCGTTGAAGGCGGGAATGTGCAGGATGTAGAGCCGCACGCCCTTGCAGCGATCATCGCCCACCGTCCGGCACAGCACGCCGCGAACATAGGCGTTGAGCGCGGGATCGCGGATCACCTCCGGCGAGTCGCGCAGGTGGCGTTCGTACTCGTCCGCCATCATCCATGCGCCGCGTTCGTCGACGTTGGTCGGCTGGTAGGCGGCGACATAGGGCGGCAAAGGCGCGATCTTGTCCGCGACCGGTGCCGCGGCTCCCGCGAGCGGAACCGCGCCCAGGAGCGTCGCGGCAAGTGCCGCAGCGATCGTCCGCATGCTCAGTGCGCCGATGCGACGGCAACGGGAGCAGGCACGGGCCGGCCGGGAAAGCCCTCCAGCAGCTGGCGCACGCGCTTGTCGGCGCCTTCCGCGTCGCGCACGTCGCCACCCATCTGCATGTCGGCATTGAGCCAGACGAGTTCGCCGGTGCGCAGATCGACCAGACCCGCGAAGCCCTTGTGCACCCCCGCCGTCACCGGCACGCGGGCGAGCGCGGCGAAGACCTGAAGCACCTTGCGACCGGTCGAGCCGAAATGATCCTCGGTCGTCACGAACAGCGCGTAATCGGCACCGGCGAAGGCGGGCAGCCGGGCGAGCCCGTCTCCCAGACCCCATTCGAACTGATCCTTGCGCTTCTTGGTGGGCAGGCGATTGCCCGGAAAGAACTGGAACTCGATGACGGACTGAACAACGGTGTCGAACAGATCCTGATATTCGGCGAGCATGGCCGCATCGGCCCCGATCGGTTCGGAACACTCGACGACGCTGTTGCCCAGTCCGCCCTGCGCCTTCGCAAGCGATCGACCGATGTTCTCGCGCGCCTGCGCCGTCCAGTCCGCATTGGGTTCGAACAGCCCCGCCGTGGATTGCGCCCCGACCTTGATCGCGGGCCGCAGCAGCACGATGCGCGCCGTGCCGGGCTTGAGGGTAAACCCCGGCTTTATTCCGGTTTTTTCCTGAGCCTGCGCCGGCATGGCGACGACCATGACCAGCATCCATGCCGCCAAGACGACACCCCACGCCTTCGACATCCCAATCCCCCGACAACGGGTGCCCCCACCCGATTCGACCCAAGATTATCATAACCGCAGCCAGCGACAACAGCGGCGATGCTGACGCCGACGATGGACTGTTCTTCGTGAGGCCCGGCAACATCATGGCGTATCGCGCCTCTGCTTGAGAATTGGCATTCCGGCCGGCCGGGCACGAATCGACCACACGGGCGTTACGCCTCCGCAATGGAATCTCTCCCCCTGAAGGTCGCCAGCTACAACATCCACAAGGGCGTCGGCCTCGACCGCCGCCGCAATCCCGAGCGCGTGCTCGAGGTGCTGCGCGAGATCGACGCCGACGTGATCGCGTTGCAGGAGGCCGATCGGCGGTTCGGCACGCGCGAACCGGTGCTGCCGTTGCACCTGCTGGACGAACACAGCGACTGGAAGCCGGTCGAGTTCGGCATGCGCGCCTTGTCGATGGGATGGCACGGCAACGTCATCCTGGTGCGCAAATCGGCGAGGGTGATCGATCGCGAGGCGATCCACCTGCCCTCGCTCGAACCGCGCGGCGCGGTGATGGCGGACATCCAGCTTCCCGATCGGCCCGGCGCCGGCATCATCCGCGTCGTGGGCATGCACCTCGACCTGTCGGGACTGTGGCGACGGCGACAGGCGGCGGCGATCATGGCGCATGTCGATGCATCGACCGACCGGCGGCCCACGGTGATGATGGGCGACCTGAACGAATGGACCGCGGCATCCGGGTGCCTGCGCGATTTCGCCGGGCGATACCGGATGGCGGCGACCGGTCCGAGCTTCCACTCGCGCCGTCCGGTCGGTAGGCTCGACCGCATCATGGTGTCGCAGGATCTTAGCGTGGTGGAATGCGGCGTGCATGCGAGCGCCGCCGCGCGCAAGACGTCGGATCACCTGCCGATCTGGGCGATGCTGTCGCCGGTATGATCGACGGCGCTGCGACCCGCTGATGCGCGAGAAGGAACTGCGCCTGGCGCTCGTCTGCTACGGCGGGATCAGCCTTGCGGTCTATATGCACGGCATCACCAAGGAGGTGTGGCGGCTGGTCCGCGCCAGCCGCGCCTATCACGCCGGCGAAGCGGCGGCCGAAGGGAGCCAGGGCGTCTATCGCGCGCTGATCGAGGAGATCGAGGAGCTTGCCGGGATCAAGCTGCGCGTCCTCGCGGATATCGTCGCAGGCGCCTCGGCAGGCGGCATCAACGGCATCTTCCTGGCGCAGGCGATCACCACCGGACAGAGCCTGGAGCCGCTGACCGACCTGTGGCTGACCTCTGCCGATGTCGAGGCGCTGATCGACCCCGCCGCCGCGCCGTCGAGCCGGTTTTCCAAGATGTGGGCGCTGCCGCTCGCCTGGGTCGCGGCGGGGCGGAGCGCCGACAAGGTCGCCGCGCTGGACGAGGCGACGCGGGACGAGGTGCGCGCCAAGCTGTCGCATTTCGTCCGCTCGCGCTGGTTCGAACCCCCGTTCGGCGGCGCGACGTTCACCGGGCTGCTGCTCGACGCGTTCGACGCCATGGCAAGCGGGCCGATCGGGCCGCGGCTGCTGCCCGACGGCCAGCCGCTCGACCTGTTCGTGACGGTAACCGATTTCACCGGCCATCCCGAGCGGCTGCGGCTCAATTCCCCGCCCGAGGTGCTGGAGACCGAGCATCGCATCGTGCTCGGCTTTTCCGACCATGCCGAGGACGGGGCGATCGGCGCGATCCCCGACCTCGCCTTCGCCGCCCGCGCGACGTCGAGCTTTCCGGGCGCGTTCCCGCCGTTCACGGTCGCGGAGCTGGACGGTGTGCTGGCCGAGCGGGGGATCGACTGGCCGGGACGCGCCGACTTCCTGAAGCGCGCACTCCCCCGCCGGTTCGCGGCGAATCAGGCGGACAAGGCGGTGTTGATCGACGGATCGGTGCTGGCCAACGCGCCGTTCCGGCCGGCGATCGATGCGCTGAAGGAACGGCCGGCACGGCGCGAGGTCGACCGGCGCTTCGTCTATATCGACCCGTCGCCCGGCACCAAGATCCGATTGGGTTCGAGCGGCGAGACGCCCGGTTTCTTTCAGACCATCCTCGGCGCGTTGAGCGACCTGCCGCGCCAGCAACCGATCCGCGACAATCTCGACGCGATCGCCGAACGTTCGGGGCGGATCGACCGGATGCGCGGCATCGTCACCGCATTGCGCCCCGCCGTGGAGGAGGAGATCGAGCAATTGTTCGGTCACACCCTGTTCCTCGACCGGCCTACCGGTGCGCGGCTGATCGCGTGGCGCCGCCGGGCGCAAAGCGCGGCGGCGGCTCGGGCGGGCTATGGCTATGCCGCCTACGGGCATTTGAAGCTGAGCGGCGTCGTCGAGACGATCACCGCCCTGCTCTACCATATCGGCGGCGAGCCGGGGCAGCAGCGCTGGCGTCGCATCCGCACCGCCATCGACGCCGCGGTCGCCGAGCGCGGCTTCGGCGGCATGCCGCCGTCCTTCGCCGGCAAGGAGAGCGCGGCGACGATCGACTTCCTGCGCACCTTCGACATCGGCTTCCGCATTCGCCGGTTGCGGCTGATGGCGCGGCGGCTGAGCGAGATCGAGATGGAGGGTGCCGATGCCGGACCCATGCGCGACGCGATCTACGCGTCGCTCGCCGCCTATCTGGATCGGCAGCGGGCGGGCGCGCATCCGCAGCTGCGCGGGCAGGTGCGGCGGCTGCGCGGCACGGGCGCCGGGCCGCTGCTCGATGCGCTTGCGCAAGGCCTGGACCTCACCGCGCTGGATGCCGAGACGGACGAGCGGCTGGCATCCGCGTTCGCCATGCTGGATCGCGCGACCCGTCGGGCGTTGTTGCTCGCCTACCTCGGCTTTCCCTATTTCGATACCGCGACATTGCCGCTGTTGCAGGGCGAGGGACTCGATGAATTCGATCCGATCAAGGTGGATCGGATCGCGCCCGATGATGCGACGTCGATCCGGGCAGGCGGCGCGGAGGCGACGTTGAAGGGCATCCAGTTCAACAGCTTCGGCGCATTCTTCAGCCGTGCCTATCGCGAAAACGATTATCTTTGGGGGCGTTTGCACGGCGCGGAGCGGATGATCGACATCTGCGTGTCGACGTTGCCGGCGACGGTGCGGATGAAGGCCGGCCGCGTCGCGGCGATCAAGCGCGCGGCCTTTCGCGCGATCCTGGACGAGGAGGCGCCGCGGCTGACCGCGATCCCCGCGCTGATCGCCAGCCTGAGGACAGAAGTGGGATAGGCTGGTCATCCGCCGCCCGCCCCGCTACCCTCTTCCCACCCTCAGGAGTGTCGCATGCAGTTCCTCAAGATCCTGTTCTGGTTCCTGCTCGCGTTCGTCGCGGCGCTGTTCACCTTCGGAAACTGGACGGTCATCGAGATCAATCTGTGGAGCGGCCTGATCGCGGAGGTAAACCTGCCGCTGTTGCTGCTCGTGACGTTCCTGATCGGTTTCCTGCCGACCTATCTGTATCTCGGCACGGTACGGTGGCGGCTGCGCCAGCGGCTCGCGTCGTGCGAGCGGATGCTGGCGGACAGCCGCATCGTCGCGCCGGCCGCGCCGGTCACCGCAATGCCGGTGGCGGGCGACCCAGAGCCGGCGCCGGTCGCCGAGGGGCGGCTGATATGAGCCCCATCTACGTTGCGATCGACACGCCGGACATCGCCCGGGCAAAGGCGATCGCGACGCGGACGCGGGCGCATATCGGCGGGATCAAGTTGGGCCTCGAATTCTTCTGCGCGCACGGCCAGCACGGCGTGCGCGAGATGGCGGAGATCGGCCTGCCGATCTTCCTCGACCTCAAGCTGCACGATATCCCCAATACCGTCGCCAAGGCGGTGCAGGCGCTGAGCCCGATCGAACCGGCCATCCTGACGGTCCATGCCAGCGGCGGCCGCGCGATGCTGGAGGATGCCAAGGCCGCCGCGCCGGTGCACACCAAAGTGGTGGCGGTCACCATGCTGACCAGCCTCGACGCGACCGATCTCGCCGCGACAGGTGTCGGCGGCAGCGCGCGCGATCACGTCCTTCGCCTCGCCGAACTGGCGCATGAAGCCGGGATCGACGGCATCGTGTGTTCGGGTGCGGAAGTCGCCGCCGCACGGGCGGCGTGGCCCAAGGGGTTCTTCGTCGTGCCCGGCGTCCGCCCGGCCGACGGTCCGGTCGGCGACCAGAAGCGCGTCGTCACCCCGCGCGCCGCACTCGATGCGGGCGCGTCGATCCTCGTCATCGGTCGCCCGATCACGCAGGCCGACGATCCCGACGCAGCCGCGCGCGCGATCGGCGCGACGCTGTAGCGTGGCGCTGATCCGGCCGTTCGTCCCGGCCCGCGATTTCGCGCTGTCGCAGGATTTCTACACGGCAATCGGCTTCGTCACCCAGTATCGCGACGACCAGCTCGCGATCCTCGACCATGACGGCGCGGGGTTCCTGCTCCAGAATTACCATGTGGCGGCGTTTGCCGAGAATTGCATGCTCCAGCTGTTCGTCGCCGACCTCGACCTCTGGTGGTCGCGGACCGAGGGTCTGGTGGAACGCTTCGGCGTCAGCCCGCCACGCGCGCCGGCGCTACAGCCTTGGGGCCTGCGCGTCGGCTTCCTTTTCGATCCCAGCGGCGTGCTGTGGCAGGTGAGCGAAACGCCCGCCGAGGGTTGAACTTGCCGCGGTGAAGGCCGAAGGGCTCCGCCATGCCCGTCCATGCGAAGATCTGCGGCCTGTCCACGCCCGAAACGCTCGACGCCGCGCTGCGCCACGGCGCGGCCCATGTGGGCCTGGTGTTCTTCCCACCCTCGCCCCGGCACCTCGACTTCGCGCGGGCCGAACAGCTTGCCGCGCGCGTCCCCACGCATGTGGGCCGCGTCGGGGTATTCGTCGATCCCGACGACGAACTGGTCGAACGCGCGGTCGCCAGCGGGCGGCTCGACGTATTGCAGCTCCATAAGACCCCGCCCGCACGCGCCGCCGCGCTGCGCGCCCGGACGGGACGCACGATCTGGGCAGCGGTGGCGGTGAAAACCGCGGGCGACCTGAAGGCGGCGCAGGGCTTCGTCGGCGCGGCGGATCGCATCCTGTACGACGCCAAGACGCCGGATGCCGCCACTCTGCCGGGCGGCATGGGCGTGCGCTTCGACTGGTCGCTGCTCGACGGCTATCGCCATCCGCTGCCCTGGGCGCTGTCGGGCGGGCTCGACGCGGCCAATGTGGGGGATGCGGCGCGGCGCACGGGCGCCACGCTGGTCGACGTCTCGTCGGGTGTGGAAAGCGCACCCGGCGTCAAGGATGTGGACAAGATCGCCGGCTTCCTTAAAGCCGTGGCCGCCCTCTAGCGACCGCTGCGCCGTCGGCGGTCGTGAACGACCAAGGGCTGGACAGGGAATCACGATGAACGCCCCCAATACCTTCCGCGCGCAGCCCGACGAACGCGGTCACTTCGGCCAGTTCGGCGGTCGCTATGTCGCCGAGACGCTGATGCCGCTGATCCTCGACCTGGAGCGCGAATATCGCGCCGCCAAGGCGGACCCCGCGTTCGCGGCGCAGTTCGACGACCTGATGGAGCATTATGTCGGCCGTCCGAGCCCGCTCTATCATGCCGAGCGGCTGAGCGATGCGATCCGCGAAGGCGCGGAGCCGGGCATGGGTGCGCAGGTCTGGTTCAAGCGCGACGAGCTCAATCACACCGGCGCGCACAAGATCAACAATTGCATCGGCCAGATCCTGCTCGCGATCCGCATGGGCAAGACGCGGATCATCGCCGAAACGGGCGCGGGCCAGCACGGCGTCGCCACCGCGGCGGTCTGTGCGCGCTTCGGCCTGCCCTGCGTCATCTACATGGGGGCGAAGGACGTCGCGCGGCAGCAGCCGAACGTGTTCCGCATGAAGCTGCTCGGTGCGGAGGTGCGTCCGGTGACGAGCGGCGCGGCGACGCTGTCGGACGCGATGAACGAAGGCCTGCGCGACTGGGTCGCGAATGTCCACGACACCTTCTACATCATCGGCACCGCCGCCGGTCCGCATCCGTATCCCGAGATGGTGCGCGATTTCCAGAGCATCATCGGCCGCGAGGCGCGCGCGCAGATGCTGGCGCGCACCGGCCGGCTGCCCGACCTGTTGGTCGCGGCGATCGGCGGGGGGTCGAACGCGATCGGCCTGTTTCACCCGTTCCTGGACGATCCCGACGTCGGCATGCTCGGCGTCGAGGCGGCGGGGCACGGGCTGGAGGGCAGCGAACATGCCGCGAGCCTGGCGGGCGGGTTCCCGGGCGTGTTGCACGGCAACAAGACCTATCTGCTGCAGGATGAGGACGGCCAGATCGCGGAGGGCCATTCGATCTCGGCCGGGCTCGACTATCCCGGCATCGGGCCCGAACATGCCTGGCTGCGCGACATCGGCCGCGTCGAATATACCAACGCCACCGACACGGACGCGCTCGACGCCTTCCAATTGCTGTGCCGGACCGAGGGCATCATCCCGGCGCTGGAGCCGGCGCATGCGATCGCGGCGGTGACCACGCGCGCGCGGACGATGCGCAGCGACCAGATCGTGCTGGCGAACCTGTGCGGGCGCGGCGACAAGGACATCTTCACCGTCGCCGAAGCTTTGGGCGTCGCGATATGAGCCGCCTCGCCGATGCCTTTGCCAAGGGCCGCCCCGCGCTCGTCACGTTCGTGACCGCGGGCGACCCGACGCCGGATGCGACGGGTGCGATCCTCGATGCGCTGGTCGAGGGGGGTGCGGACGTGATCGAACTCGGCATGCCGTTCACCGATCCGATGGCGGATGGCCCGGCGATCCAGGCGGCGAACATCCGCAGCCTCGCCGCCGGCACGCGCACGGCGGACATCCTGTCGATCGCCGGTGCGTTCCGCGAACGCCATCCGGGCGTGCCGCTGGTGCTGATGGGCTATGCCAATCCGATGCTGCGCCGGGGCGCCGATTGGTTCGCCGATGCCGCAGCCGCCGCGGGCGTCGACGGCGTGATCTGCGTCGACATCCCGCCGGAAGAGGATGACGCGCTCGGCCCGCAGTTGCGGCGCGTCGGCATCGACCCGATCCGGCTCGCGACGCCCACCACCGACACCGCGCGCCTGCCGCAGGTGCTGGAGGGCGCATCCGGCTTCCTCTATTACGTGTCGGTCGCCGGGATCACCGGCTTGCAACAGGCGGCGCAAGGGTCGATCGACGAGGCGGTCGGGCGGCTGAAGGCGTCGACCGATCTGCCGGTCGCGGTCGGGTTCGGCGTGCGCACCCCGGAACAGGCGGCGAAGATCGGCGCGGTGGCGGACGGAGTCGTCGTCGGATCGGCGATTGTCGAACTGGTCGCGCAGCACGGCGCCGCTGCGCCCGCCGCGATACGCACCTATATCCAATCGTTGAGCGGGGCGCTCGCCTCCGCACGAAAGGTCAACCGATGAGCTGGATCACCAACGTCCGCAACGCCCTGCCGCTGATCGCCAAGCGCGAGACGTCGGACGAGAACCTGTGGCACAAGTGCAAGGGCTGCGGGCAGATGATCTTCACCAAGGAATTGGAGGAGAACCTGTACGTCTGCCCGAAGTGCGATCACCACGAACGGATCGGGCCGAAGGAGCGTTTCAAACAGATCCTCGACCAGGGCAGCTGCAACGAATTGCCCGCGCCCAAAGTGGCGGAGGATCCGCTCAAGTTCCGCGACTCCAAGCGCTACACCGATCGTCTGAAGGCGGCACGCACCTCGGCGCAGGAACAGGACGCGCTGGTCAACGCACGCGGCACGATCCTGGGTCATCGCGTCGTGATGGGCGTGCAGGATTTCGGCTTCATGGGCGGGTCGATGGGCTTGGCGGTCGGCGAGGCTTTCATCCGCGGCGTCGAGGCGGCGGTCGCCGACAAGGCGCCGTACGTGATCTTCACCGCCGCTGGCGGCGCGCGCATGCAGGAAGGCATATTGAGCCTGATGCAGATGCCGCGCAGCACGGTTGCCATCCAGATGCTGCACGACGCGGGCCTGCCCTATATCGTCGTGCTGACCGATCCAACCACGGGCGGCGTCACCGCCAGCTACGCGATGCTGGGCGACGTGCAGATTTCCGAACCCGGCGCGCTGATCGGTTTCGCAGGCCAGCGCGTGATCGAAAGCACGATCCGCGAAAAGCTGCCCGAAGGGTTCCAGCGCGCAGAATATCTGCTGGAGCACGGGATGCTCGACATGGTCGTCCATCGCAAGCGGCTGCGCGAGCAATTGGGCACGGTGATCGGGTATCTGACGGCGGCAGAGGCCGCTTAGGCGCGGGCACGATCGGGAGCGCCTGCATCTTGCCCACCCGATCCATCGCCCCCGCACGTGTTCCGGGGTCCGCGGTGCGGCAGCGACGAAAGCCATCGCTTCTGCGGATCGGCGGCCCCGAACACGGCCGTGGTGGCGACGGGATCATGGCACGCGGATATCGAGGCTGAACCCCACAGATGCCAGACCACGCCACCTCCAGCGATCCCGCGGTCCAGCAGCAGCTCGACCGGTTATGGTCCTTGTCCCCCGGTGCCGACGTGCTCGGGCTCGAACGAATCACGCGGCTGCTCGGCCGGCTCGGCGATCCGCACCTGTCGCTTCCACCGGTTTTCCATGTCGCCGGGACGAACGGCAAGGGTTCTACCTGCGCCTTCCTGCGTGCCGCGCTGGAGGCGGCCGGGCATGACGTCCACGTTTTCTCCAGCCCGCATCTGGTCCGCTTCAACGAACGCATCCGCATCGCCGGTCGCCTGATCGACGACGACGCGCTCGCCGCGTTGCTGGCCGAAGTGCTGGACGCGGCGGGCGAGGGCACCGACGCCATCGGCGCCAGCTTTTTCGAGGTGACCACCGCGGCGGCTTTCGTGGCCTTCGCCCGGACACCTGCCGCGGCGACGATCGTCGAGGTGGGGCTCGGCGGTCGGCTGGATGCGACCAACGTAATTCCCCGTCCCGTCGTCACCGGTATCGCCGCGCTGGGCATGGATCACGAGGCCTTCCTGGGGAACCGCATCGTCGATATCGCCGGCGAGAAGGCGGGGATCGCCAAAGCGGGCGTCCCGCTGGTCACGATGAACTATCCCGCCGCCAGCAAAGCCCGGATCGCGCAGGTCGCCGCTGGCGCGGGTGCCCCCGTCATGGCCCGCAACGCCGCCTGGTGGAGCGAGACCGCTCGCGGCACGATGCGCTATCGCGACACCGATTTTTCGGTCGCCACGCCCAGGCCCCGGCTGGTGGGTCCGCACCAGTCGCGCAACCTGGCGCTCGCGATCGCGATGCTTCGCCATCAGGACGCAATACGGGTGCCGGAGGCGGCGATGCGGGCCGCCGCCGAGTGGGCGCAATGGCCGGCGCGGATGCAGCGGCTGGGGCCAGGGCCGCTGCGCGACCGGCTGCGCGACGGTGCCGCCCTGTGGCTGGATGGCGCCCATAACCCTTCGGCGGCGCAGCCGGTCGCGCGCGCGCTTACCGCCGTTGCCGAAGGACGTCCGGTCACGCTGATCCTCGGCATGCTCTCCAACAAGGATGCCGGCGGCGTATTGCGGGTGTTGGCGCCGGTCGTATCCCGCGTGATCGCCGTCCCGGTGCCGGGCCACGCGCATCACGGCCCCGCCGCGCTTGCCGCCATCGCGCAGGACTGCGGCGTTCGGGGGGACACCGCCGAATGTCTCGCCGACGCCGTGGACCTCGCCGCGGCTGCCGGCGCTGGCGCGGTGCTGATCGCGGGCTCGCTGTACCTCGCTGGTGAAGCGCTCGCACTGAACGACGAGATTCCTGTCTGACCTATTATTGCGATTGACTTGCAATAGCGGATTTAGGACTGTCGGTGGCGAATACAGGAGTCGCCCTCATGTCCGATCTTACCACCACGATCGCTGCCCTGCCCCATGCTCTTCCCGCGTGTCCCAACGCCCGGGTCGCGCTGTTCGCCATCCGCCGGATGGGGGCGCATGGCTTGCACGATGCACGCGCCAGCCACGCGCTGTTCACCGCATTCGGCGAGGATTTCCGCAGGCCGTTGGTGCTGATGCGTGCGCTGATGAACGATCTTGCGGTGCACGCCGCCGACACGATCGCGATCGCGCCATGCTGCTGCGCGCGCATGACCGCTGCGGAGCGGACGCTGCTGATCATCCTGGCGCGCGTCGAGACCGCGCCCGCGACCGCTCGCCTGCTGCTGAGCGATCTGCTCGGGGTGCGCCGGGTCGAACCGGTGCTGGCGAGCGTCGCCGTGGTGGCGGCGGCCTTCGCCGACGAGGGACGCCCGATCCGCGCCTAGGCCTCGGCGCCCGCCTGCGGATGATCGGCGCGGACGTCACCGTCACCGACGACGCCGGCGCTGCCGATCGACCGGTCGATCAGGCCCGACCGGCACATCCACCAGAACAGCAACACGCCCGGCAGCGCGGCGAACGTGGTGCCCCAGTAGAAAGCGGCATAGCCGTAGCGGTCGACGAGATGCCCCGTCGTCGCAGCCGTCAAGACGCGGCCCACGACGCTCGCCGCGGCCGAGATCAGCGCATACTGCGCCGCGGTGAAGCGCAGATCGCAGAGCGCGGAGAAATAGGCGATGACCGTCACCCCGCCGATACCGCTGGAGAAGTTTTCGAACGCCATCGCGCCCGCGAGGCCGAGGGTGCTGTGACCGGCGGTGGCGAGCAGCGCGAAGCTGGCGTTGGACACCATCATCAGCACGAGGCTGAGCAACACCGACCGCTTCAAGCCGAGTTTGGCATACAGGACGCCGCCCACCGCGAGGCCGATCCAGAACGCCCAGAAGCCGATCACCACGTCGTACACCGCGATCTCGTCGTTGCTGAACCCGAGGTCGTCGAGCATGAGCCGCAGCGCCTGCTGCCCCAGCGTGTCGCCGATCTTGTGGACGAGGATGAAGGCGAGGATGATCCACGCGCCATGGCGGCGGAAGAATTCGGTGAACGGGCCGACGATCGAGGCGCCGAGTTCGGCAAGCCCACGCCGCTGGACCGGTTCGCGGCGCCGCGGCGGTTCGCCACGGAGCAGAGCGACGATCATCGCCGGCAGCGCGAACAGCACGCAGGACAGATAGGCGACGTGCCAGTTGGACCGGGCGGCGATCACCAGCGCCAGGCTGCCGGCGAGGACCGATCCGATCTTCCAGCCATATTGCGTCATGCCCGAACCGATGCCCATCTGCGCAGGCTCAAGCGTTTCGATGCGATAGGCATCGATGACGATGTCGTAGGTGGCACCTGCGAAGCCGACCAGGATCGCCGCGACGATGGTCGCCTGAAGCCCGGTCGCGGGATCGACCAGCGCCAGGTTGGCGATCGCGAGGATGACCAGCACGCCCGACAGCAGGATCCACGACACCCGCTGGCCCAGCCGTCCCAGCACGGGCAGCCGCACGCCGTCGACCATCCACGCCCATAACGGTTTGAGATTGTAGACGAGGAAGGCGAGCGTGAAGGCGGTGATGGTAGATTTGTCGAGCCCGTCCTGCTTCAGCCGCGTCGTCAGGGTCGCCCCGATCATGGTGAAGGCGAGGCCCGACGAGATGCCCATGAAGAACACGGCAATCGGCCCGCGTTCGGCATAGGGGGCCAGCGGCGTCAGCCGCGCGCGCAACGCGGGCGAGCGGCGCATCAGCGCGACGATCGCCACCACCGCGGCCGCGACGATCAGGAAATACAGGTTACTGCCGGTCAACATCGGCCGGACACTAGCGGCAAATTCGCGTCCGACCAGCCGCTTTGGCTGGGGTCAGGAGCTGGGGTCAGGGGCTGCGGTCAGGCGGCAGCGGGGGCGAACAGCCGGAAACCGGCGGGCAGGCGCTTCTGCTTGCGTCCGGCGATCTGCGCCTCGATCGCTTCGATCGCACCGATCAGGTCACGCTGCTGATAGGGCTTGTCGAGGCAACCGGCGGCCAAAGGCGTCGCCTCCGCCGGGAAATTGCCCGTGACGAACAGCACGGGCACCTCCGCTTCGGCGGCCGCCCGGGCGACGTCGATGCCGGATCCGTCGGCCAGATTGACGTCGACCAGCACCAGATCGACCTCCGCCTCCGACCGCAGCACCGCGACGGCATCGGCGACGCGATCCACCGTCGCGACGATTTCGTAGCTGGCATCGGTGAGCAGATGCTCGGTATCGAACGCGATCAACGGTTCGTCCTCGACGACGAGCAGCCGCACGATGAGTCGCTTCTTCCGCCCGAACATAGTTTGCCCGCTCCGTCGGCGCCCCCGATTGTTACGCCTTCGCGACATAACGCTCACATGCGTCAACAGACGCAAATATTTTCGCGTGACCGACGAATGCGCGTTATGGCCGCGCCATGGCCCAGACATCCGAACCCCGCAACGGCGATCGTATCGCGAAATTGCTCGCCCGCGCCGGCATCGCGAGCCGCCGCGAAGTCGAGCGCATGATCGAGGAAGGGCGCGTCGCGATCGACGGCAAGGTGCTCGATACGCCGGCGACGGTGCTGCGGTCGCTGCAGGGCGTGACGGTCGACGGACAGCCGGTGGGCATGCCCGAGCCGACACGGCTGTTCCTCTACAACAAGCCCACCGGGCTGCTCGTCACCGAACGCGATCCCAAGGGACGGCCGACGATCTACGATCGCCTGCCGCAGGATCTGCCACGAGTGGTGCCGGTCGGGCGGCTCGACCTCAATACCGAAGGGCTGCTGCTGCTGACCACCGATGGCGGGTTCAAGCGTCAGCTGGAACTGCCCTCGACCGGGGTCGAGCGCAGCTATCGGGCGCGCGCCTATGGCAACGTCACGCAGGCGCAATTGGAAGAGCTGGCCGAAGGCGTCGAGATCGAGGGCGTCCGGTACGGGTCGATCGATGCCAATATCGAACGGCGGACCGGCGCGAACGTCTGGATCGAGGTGACGATCACCGAAGGCAAGAACCGCGAGGTGCGGCGCGTACTGGAACATCTCGGCCTGCAAGTCAGCCGGTTGATCCGCACGCGCTATGGCCCTTTTGTGCTCGACGACCTGCCGCTCGGCGAGGTCGGAGAGGTCAAGCAGCATGAGATCGTCGCCTTCCGCCGCACGCTGAAGGGCGGTGCTCCCGACGAGCCGGTCAGCGAAGCGGTCCGCGACGGCTTCCGCAGCGCACCGACCGTCGACCGGACCGCGCGTGCACGGACCCGCGCCGAACAGGCACCGCGACCGCGCGAGGCGCAGGACCGTGCGATACGCCCCCGGCCGGCGACGGCAGGCGAAACGCGTGCGCCACGGCGGAGCGATGCGGGGGCGAGCGGCGTCGCGTTCCGCCCGGCCCGGCCCGGCCGGATTCCGGCCGAGCGCGACGCC
Organism: uncultured Stakelama sp.; assembly: GCA_964419295.1. GTDB lineage: Bacteria > Pseudomonadota > Alphaproteobacteria > Sphingomonadales > Sphingomonadaceae > Sphingomonas. Next base: position 23,573 of record CAYQPM010000006.1, read on the forward strand.
GGGCCGCGCGACCGTGCTTCACGTCCCGATCGTTCGACCGAACGGCCGCAGAACCGCGCGGATCGCGGCGCACCGCGCGCCGAACGAGGTACGGAACGCCCCCAGCGGGGCGGCGCCCGCACCGTCGCGCGGCCGGAGCGCGGCGAGGAACGCCCGCTGCGTGGCGGGGACCGGCCCCAACGTGGTGGCGAGCGTCCGTCGCGTGATGGAAGCCGACCGCAAGCCGGTGGTGAGCGACCACAGCGTGGCGGCGACCGGCCGCAGCGCGGCGGCGCGGCGCGCTCCCCCCAGCGGGGCGAACGCCCGTCGCCGCGTGACGACGCATCGCCGTCCGCCGGCTCGCGTCCGGTAAAGCCGGGCGCCCGCCCGCCCCGGCGCGACGGCCCCTCGTCCGGCGGCGGTTCCCGCCCCGGCAGGCCTGCCGGTGGCCCGCCGAGAGGCCGCCGCTCGTGAGGGTGATCGCCGGGCAGTGGCGCGGCCGACCGCTGGTCGCACCGAAAGGCGATGCGACCCGGCCGACCGCGGATCGGACGCGCGAAGCGCTGTTCTCGATGTTGACGAGCCGGTTGGGCAACTTCGACGGGCTTGCGGTCGCCGATCTGTTCGCCGGGTCGGGCGCGCTGGGGATCGAGGCGCTGTCGCGCGGCGCGGCGTCGTGCCTGTTCGTCGAACAGGATGGCGCGGCGCTCGACGCGCTGCGCGCCAATCTCGCCAAGCTGGGCACGCGTGCCGACGTCCGCGCATCCTCGGTCCTGTCGCTCGGGCCGGCGCCCGCGTCGCTCGACCTCGTCATGATGGATCCGCCTTATGGCACCGGCGCCGGGCTGGTCGCGCTCGACAAGCTGACGCGGCTGGGCTGGATCGGCGCCGCGACATGGGTGAGCATCGAAACCGGCCGCGCCGAGGAGATCGCGCCGCCGGGCTTCACCGTCGATGCCACTCGGGTGCACGGCAAGGCGCGGCTGACGCTGCTGCGCCTCGACGCGGCGTAGACGGCAGCGGTACACCTTCGGGCGTGGGCCTTCAGCGCTCTTCGCGCGGCAGCAGCATCAGGCCACCGAGGCTGAGCATGCCCGCCCCGACGAGGTACAGCCCCACCCAGTTCAGTCCGTGCGGCGCCAGCGCTTCCGCCGCCAGTGGCGCCAGCGCGCCACCGACGATGCCGCCCAGGTTGAAGGTCATCGACACGCCCGTGTAGCGCACGCCCGCAGGGAACAGGCCGGGTAGCCAGCCGCCGAGCGGCCCGTATGCGAAGCCCATCACGAACAGCGCGAACGCCAGCCACAGGAAGATGACGAACAGCGATCCCGCCGCCAGCATCGGGCCCATCGCCAGCCCGGCGACGATGCAGCCGACGAAGCCGATCACCAGCATCCGCCGCGCGCCCGTCCGGTCCGCCAGCACGCTCGCGACGATCACCCCGGCGGCGAGGAACAGGATCGCGGCGAGTTCGACGCCCAGCATCGCCTGCCGGCCATAGCCCAGAGTCTTGGTGCCGTAGCCGAGGGTGAAGGCGGTCGCGAGATAGAAGAGCGCGAAGCAGGCGACGACCCCGCCGGTGCCCGCCAGCAGGGCGCGGCCATGGTGCCGTACCAGCGTCGCGATCGGCACCTTGGGCAGTTCCTCCGCCCGCGCCGCTTCCAGGAAGACGGGGGTTTCGGTGAGCTTCAGGCGGACCCACAGTCCGAGCGCAACGAGGATGGCACTGACCAGGAACGGCAAGCGCCAGCCCCAGTCACGGAACTGATCGTCGCTAAGCATTATGCCCAGGATCAGGAACAGCCCGTTCGCCATCAGGAAGCCCACCGGCGCACCGAGCGGCGGGAACATGCCCCAGGTGTTGCGCCGGTGCGGTGGCGCATTCTCCACCGCGAGCAGGGCCGCGCCGCCCCATTCGCCCCCCAGCCCCAACCCCTGCCCCAGCCGCATCAGGCACAGCAGCAGTGCGGCGACCCAGCCGGCCTGTGCGTAGGTGGGCAGAAACGCGATGGCGACGGTCGACCCGCCCATCAGCATCAGGCTGGCGACCAGCGTCGATTTGCGCCCGACCCGGTCGCCGAAATGACCGAAGACGACCGCACCGACCGGCCGGGCGACGAAGGCGAGCCCGAAGCTCGCGTAGCTCAGCATCTGTTGCGCCGTGCCGCTTTCGGCGGGGAAGAACAGGCCGCCGAACACCAGCGCGGCGGCCGTCGCATAGATGTAGAAATCGTAGAATTCGACCGCAGTGCCAACCAGACTCGCGGTCAGGATCCGGCGCGCGGACGGGGTCGTTGGGGCGGCATGGCTCATGCAGACATCCTAGCCGGGAATTAAAGTGGAGGCGCAACAATCTTGAAATGCCTCCGCAACAAACCGCTCCTACATGGATCGGGTCGCTGCTCCTCTCCCCCTGTGGGTAGCGATGCGCTGGTCGCCTCCCCTGTCGACCGGCTCTCCCTGAACTACGGGGCGGTCGCATCTGCGGCTGCCCCGATTTTTCGTCAGGGCCAGGGACTTGCCCGCACATCCATCCGTCGAAAAAGGGCGACCCGCGTGGTGCGGATCGCCCTCTTCGCAGGACACGGTCTGGCGGTGGAGATCAACGGCTGGCGAGTTCGGTCCTGTCGCCACCGGTCAGCGCCGCGATCTGCTGTGCTGCGTCGCGGCGCATCTCGCCGATGCAGCGTTCCGAATCGGCCTGCGCCGCTGCCGTCGCACCGACCGGCGAACAGGCAACCCGTGCGGCGCGCAGCACGCGCGCGTTGAGCGCACGGACACCCGCTGCCGTGCTCAGGTCCAGACCGTCGCGGGACACGCGGGTGGTGACGACCTCGCGGGACTGCGCGGACGCAACGGTGGTGCCGGACAGGCACGACAAGACGAACGCCGCAGCCGCGACGCGATAGGACATATTCATGGTGACACTCCTGAAGACGATGACGCTGCGACGGTCCGATCCGCGCGCCCCGCCTCTGTCGGGCGGGCTGTATCGCGGCCGGGCTGCTCCGCCGGCGCCCTGCTCCTAGCGGAAGATCGTTTCGGTTCCGCGACGATCGCAAGTCAGTGATATGTCGATATAGGACACCGGATCGGACTTGCCCGCACCGCCGCCGTTCCCTACCTGTTCACCAGTGACCGATCGTGCCGCCGCCCCATCCGCCCTGCAGGACCCGCCCTATCTGAAGGGTTTGAACCCGCCGCAGCGCGATGCGGTGCTGACCACCGAAGGTCCGGTGCTGATGCTGGCGGGCGCCGGCACCGGCAAGACGGCGGCTTTGACCGCACGGCTCGCGCACCTGCTGTACATGCGCAAGGCGTGGCCGTCCGAAATCCTGAGCGTCACCTTTACCAACAAGGCGGCGCGGGAGATGCGCGAGCGCGTCGGCCGGCTGGTCGGAGACGCGGTGGAAGGCATGCCGTGGCTCGGCACCTTTCACGCGATCGGTGCGAAGATGCTGCGGCGCCATGCCGAACTGGTCGGCCTGCATTCCAATTTCACGATCCTCGACACCGACGATCAGCTGCGCCTGCTGAAACAGCTGATCGTCGCCGCGGATCTGGACGAGAAGCGATTTCCAGCCCGCAGCCTAGCCGGACTGATCGACGACTGGAAGAACAAGGGCCTGGTGCCCGCCGACATCGATGCCGGCGAAAGCGAACGCTATGCCAACGGACGCGGCGGCGAACTCTATGCGCAATATCAGGCACGGCTGAAATCGCTCAATGCCTGCGACTTCGGCGATCTGTTGCTGCACATGCTGACCATCCTGAAGACGCATGCCGACGTGCTGCGCCTGTACCAGGACCGCTTCAAATACATCATGGTCGACGAATATCAGGACACCAACGTCGTTCAGTATCTGTGGCTGCGACTGTTGGCGCAGGCGCGCAAGAACATCGCCTGCGTCGGCGACGACGACCAGTCGATCTATTCCTGGCGCGGCGCGCAGGTGGAAAACATCCTCAAGTTCGAAAAGGACTTTCCCGGGGCGAAGGTCATCAAGCTCGAGCAGAATTACCGTTCCACTCCGCATATCCTAGGCGCAGCTTCCGGTGTCATCGCCAACAATGGCGGACGGCTCGGCAAGACGCTGTGGACGGAACTCGACGCGGGCGAGAAGGTCCGCGTGCTGGGCGTGTGGGACGGCCCCGAGGAAGCGCGTCGCGTCGGCGAGGAGATCGAGGCGTGCCAGCGCAACGGCAAGAGCCTGGACGAGGTCGCGATCCTCGTGCGCGCGCAGCACCAGACCCGCGAGTTCGAAGACCGCTTCATCGCGATCGGCATGCCCTATCGCATCATCGGCGGCGCGCGCTTCTACGAACGGATGGAGATCCGCGACGCGATCGCCTATTTCCGCGTGGTCAACCAGCCCTCCGACGATCTGGCGTTCGAACGGATCGTCAACGTTCCCAAGCGCGGATTGGGCGACAAGGCGCTCGCCAAGATCCACCAGCTCGCGCGGATCGAGGGCGTGCCGCTGACCACCGCGGCGGCGCGCATCCTCGACACCGACGAACTGACCCCGCAGGCACGGCGCGCACTCGGCAATCTGGTCGGCGACATCGCCCGCTGGCGCGACATGGCACGCGACCTGCCGCACGCCGAACTCGCGCGCCAGCTGCTCGACGAAAGCGGCTATACGGCGATGTGGCAGGCCGAGAAGTCGGTCGAGGCGTCGGGGCGGCTGGAGAACCTGTCCGAACTCGTGCGGGCGATGGAGGAATATGAATCGCTCGGCGCGTTCCTCGAACACGTCAGCCTCGTGATGGACAACGAAGGCGGGGCGCAGGATCCGCAGGTGACGATCATGACGATCCACGCCGCCAAGGGGCTGGAATACGACACCGTGTTCCTGGTCGGTTGGGAAGAGGGGCTGTTCCCGTCGCAACGTGCGCTCGACGAGGGCGGCACCAAGAGCCTGGAGGAGGAACGGCGGCTCGCTTATGTGGCGATCACCCGCGCCCGCCGCCGCGCGGTCATCATCCACGCCGCCAACCGCCGCATCTATGGCCAGTGGACCTCGAGCATTCCCAGCCGCTTCGTCGGCGAACTGCCGCCCGAGCATACCGATTCGGAGACGACGATGTCCGGTGGCGAAAGCCTGTGGCGCGCCAACTGGAGCGAGCGGGCGGACCCGTTCGCCAATGTGGCGCGGGGCAGCGGTCGCGGACCGGGCTGGCAGCGTGCGGCGGGATCGGGTTCCGGCTTCACCACCGCCCCGACGCGGGTCGTCGAGAGCCGGTCGAGCGCGGTCAGCATCGGCAACAAGGGGCGAAGCGACCTGACCGTCGGCCTGCGCGTGTTCCACCAGAAGTTCGGCTACGGCATGATCGCCGAGATCGAGGGCAACAAGCTCGAGATCGACTTCGACGCGGCCGGTCGCAAGCGCGTCATGGACAGTTTCGTCACGATCGGCTGAGCCACAGCCGCGCGGTGTGACGCTAGGCCGTCCTGGGGTCCGGCATGGCCACGTCACCCTGCCTTTGTGGAGAGCTGCGCGCCTGTAACGCTTCGCCGTAGATGCGGGCAAGCCCGGCATGGGCGGCGCGCACGTCCGGCGACGTCGCTTGCCGCGCTTTCGCGAGCGAAATCCGCTCGCGTGACAGCAGGTAGTTGATGTCGTTCATATCGACCTCCGCTTCGGGCGAGCGCGCGATATCGAGAGCTCTCGTCACGAGGTTGCTGCCTTCCGCCACCGCGGTCAGGCTAACCGAGCCATAGCAGAAAGGCGCACCGGAGTCGCGGCTATTCCTGTGAAAACGCTGCGACTTGCGTAGCTTGGCAGAACACCCGCCGGTATGAACCGGCCGCCGCGAGACAGCGCTGCCGCCGCGGAACGGCACGTTCAGGAACCGCAAAGGCTCGATTCGCGTATGATCCGGCAAGCCCGCCATCCCGTGGGTCGTCTGAGGGTGCACTATCATGCTGAAATCCTTGTTGGTCGCCGCCACTGCGCTGGCCGCGATCGCCGCCACCGCTCCCGCCGTCGCGCAATCGGCCGCCGACGACGCCCGCTTCGCTGCGGCACAGCAGCGTTTCGATACCGAACTCGCCCGCTATCGTGCGGAATTCGATCGCTATCGCTCGCAGCGCGGCGGCGTCGGCCAGAGCGGGTATCGCCAGGCACCATTGCGCGGTGGCTATGGCGATCCACGCGTGTCCGATCCGCGCTACGACGACGCGCGCGACGACGATGATCGCTACGAGAACGGCTATGACGCCGCGCGCGACTATCGCACCGGATCCAATTACCGTGAGCGCGTCCTGTCGGCGGACGAACGCGTCTATGCCGGCAATGACGGCCGCTATTATTGCAAGCGCAACGACGGCACGACCGGCCTGATCGTCGGCGGGGCCACCGGCGGTATTCTGGGCAACGTCATCGACGGCGGCCACAGCCGGGCGGTCGGTACGCTGCTGGGCGGTGCGGTGGGTGCGCTCGCCGGACGCGCGATCGACCAGAACCAGTCGCAGGTGCGTTGCCGCTGATTGCAGCCGGCGGTCGGGCGGCTCAGGCCTGCTCGACCGCCATCAGCGTGACGCCTTCATATTTTTCGGCCGCCGGCTCGAACAAGGCACTGGGTTTGAACGCCCGTTCCGTCAGTGCCGGTTGGCCGAGACCGTCGAGCTTGAAGGTTCCGAGCTTTTCCTCGCGCGGCGGTTTGCCGTCGCGCTCCACGGTCACCGCATCGACGTAGATTTCGCCGTGGCGGGTGTAGAGGATATGCGGGGCGAAGGTCACGACGCCCTTGTTGTAGGTCGCGGTGACGGTGAGCTGGCGCACGATCGCTTCGAACATCGTCGGCACCGGACCGGACGGCGAAGGCGTGGCGGCTTGAGGCTGGGTCATCGGCATCGTCTTAGCCATTCATGCTGCGTCGCAGCAAGAACGCATTCGTATGCCCGGAGTTTCCGCCCGTCCGAAAACGAGCCTAACGGTTGAGCTCTACAAGGCGGTCGAACACGTCGAGCTCGAGCGGCGTGGTGAACTGGCAGCCGGCGACATAGTCGTCGGCCCATTTGACCTCGGCCGCGATCGGATCGACGCCGGGCAAGGTCAGCCAGATGGTACTGTCCTTGGTCAGCGCGGAATAGGTTTGCAGCCGGGCACCATGGATCGAGATGTCGACCACCTTGCACAGGGTGCGACCGGCCTTGCCGATCCGCGCATCCAACGAGACCGGCGCACGCGGTGAGCGGCGCCGGCCGTTGGTATCTGCTGGTTCAAATTCCGCCGCGAACATCTGCCACGGCCTAGCGGGCCATGGTTAAGGCGGAGTTTACGAAACCGGTCAGTTCTTGCGGAGCGTGAGACCGCCACCGAAGCGCTTGTTGAAGCGCGCGACCTGGCCGCCGGCATCGAGCATCTGACCGCGACCACCGGTCCAGGCGGGGTGCGCCAGCGGATCGATGTCCAGCGTCATCGTGTCGCCTTCCTTGCCCCAGGTGGAGCGCGTTTCGAACACAGTGCCGTCGGTCATCTGGATCTTGATCATGTGGTAGTCGGGATGGGTATCTTTCTTCACGTCTCGATGCTCCGGATATGGCTGGTTCCAACCAGCCTGAAAGGAAGCGGCGCCCCTAACGGAGCGCCGCGGAAAAGTCAAAAGTCACAAAAGTCTCGCTAGACGCTCGGCTTGGGCGGGTCCGCGATCATGGCAGTAAAGTTAACCTCTGCAACGACTTGGCCATCAATCTTCGCAACGCCTGCGAACTTGCACACGCTGCTGCGCTTCTGAACGAACGTCGCTTCCAGGCGCAGCAGCACGCCGGGTTCGACCGGCTTGCGGAACTTCGCACCGTCGATCGCCATGAAATAGACGAGCTTGCCCGAGCCGGCGAGGCCCAGGCTTTCGACCGCGAGGATACCGGCGGCCTGCGCCAGCGCTTCGACGATCAGCACGCCGGGCATGATCGGCCGGCCCGGAAAATGCCCCTGGAAGAAGCCTTCGTTGATCGTCACCGCCTTGATCGCCGCAATCGACCGGTCGAGGATCAGTTCCTCGACCCGGTCGACCAGCAGCATCGGGTAGCGATGCGGCAGCGCCGCCATAACCCGCCCGATATCGAGCGGACCGATGGACTGCGCCGCCGTAGCGGCTGCCGTGGTGGCTTCGCCTTCGCTCACCCGATCAGTTCCTTAGCGGCCCTGCGGCGAGGTGGCCGGAGCGGCAGGAGCCGCTGCGCCGGTGGCCGGCGCGCCCGACTGCTGGCGACGCGCAGCGTTCGCGTACACGAGCTGACGATATTGCTGAAGCAGCTCGACCGTCTGCTGCTGCGGCTGCCAGTTGGCGGGCGGCGTGATCGACACCGACGGCGTCGAACGATCGATCTCGGCGATGATGTCGCGCGTGATGTCCGTGGCGGGCGGTGCGTACTGGATCGTGCTGGGCGTCAGGACGATGCTGATCTTCTTGGCACCGACGACGGCGCGCAGCGCGGGATCGTACTTGGCCGTGATCTGCTCCAGAGCATAGGCCTGCGCCTTGATCGCCGGGCCCTGCAGCTGCTGGATGTTCGGCTGCGCCTTCTGCTGGGCGGCGCGGACCTGGTTGCCGAGCGCGCTGTTCGGCGCTTCCGCCGCGGCGGCTTCGGCCTGGCTGACCTGACCGTCCTTGTTGGTGTCGAGCAGCGTGCGCAGCTGCGTGTTCAGCGCCGTCTCGGCGGCAGCAGCCTGGTCGAGCTGCGTCTTGTACGTCGTCGAGATCTGCTGGTTGGCGGCATCGAACGCCTTGGCGCTGAAGATGGCGGCGTCGGGCTGTGCCGTCGCGATGCCGGCGGTCTGGGCCGATGCCGTGCCCGCGAGCAGGGCGACGGAAGCGCCGGCGATCGCCGCCGCGCAGGTGATGGTGATCGTCTTCATTAGAACTGCGTCCCTACGTTGAAGGTAATGAGCTTGGGATCGTCGCCCTTCTGGGTGACGAGCGCTTTGGCGAGGTCGATACGAAGCGGTCCGAACGGCGAGTTCCAGTTGACGCCGATGCCGACGCTGACGCGCGGCGTGGCACTGCTGCCGTAATAGGTTTCCTTGAACGGGGTGATCGACGTCTGGTAGATCGTGTTCGTCGAGCTGCCCGCACAGGCGCCGCCGGCCACCGAGGAATAGCCGATCGCGCAGGTCGTCGGCAGGCCCGCATTGGTCGTATCCGTCGAACCGACGAGATAGAGCTGGCGACCGGCGCTGTCGACCACGGGCGTGTTGATCGGCAGGACGGTGACGTTGCCCGCCGCATCGGTGATCGTCGGGAAGGTCGCGGTCGGCAACGGCTTGGTCAGGCTGAACAGGCTGCCCGCCTGCACGTAGATCGACGGCCGCAGGCCGAGTTCGCGCGCGCCGGCGCCCAGCGGGATCTCCAGCTCGGCCCGGACGAGGTAATAAGCGTTGCCGCCGAGCGCGTCGTCGACGATCTGATCGCGGTCCGTGACCAGGATCTGCTTGCCGTTCGCGTCGGTCGTGAAGGTCTGGCGCTGCACGCGCGGGCCGATGCCGCGGATGTCGAAGCCGCGGAACTGCGGTTCGCCGAGATAGAAGCGATCGGTGATGCGCACGCGATCGACGCCGGGGCCGCGGCTGCTTTCGAGCGATTTGATATAGCCGCCCTCACCGACGATCGAGCCGATGAAGCCACCGCCGACGTTCCAGAACTTCGACCCTTCGAGGCGGGTGCGGAGATATTTCACGTCGCCGCCGAGTCCGGCGAAATCCTGGCTGAAGCTGAGCCGCTGGCCCGCCGTCGGCCGCAGGCGGCTGTTGAGGCTGTCGTAGATCAGCGAATAGCCGACCGACGAGGTCCAGCGATTGCCGATCGCTTCGCAGAGGTAGCGACCGGCCTTCAGCGGATCGCAGACGCCGTTGGTGAAATAGGTCCCCTCGTCCAGCCCGACCTCGTCGTAAGACAGGCCATAGCGCCCGGCAAGCGACCAATATTCGGTCAGCGGCACGCCGGCACGCACCTGGAACCCGGTCGATACCTGCGAATAGGTGGTCTGGCGTTCGGTGCCGACATAGTTGAACGAGTTATAGTCGCGGCGGAACACATCGACACCGACCGCGACGTTCTTGTCGAACAGATAGGGTTCGGTGAAGCCCAGCTCGACAGACTTCGAATAGGTCGAATAGTTGACACCCGCGCGCAGCACCTGGCCCTTGCCGCGGAAATTATTCTGCGTGATGTTCGCCTGGATGATGAAGCGTTCGAGGCTGGAATAGCCGACCGACAGCTGCAGCTCTCCGGTGGACTTTTCTTCCAGATTGGTTTCGAGGACGATGCGATCGGGTGCGGAACCGGGGTTCTGCTTGATCTCCATCTTGTCCTGGAAGAAGCCGAGCGAATTGATGCGATCCTGCGAGCGCTTGACCTGGAAGCTGTTGAACGCGTCGCCTTCGGCGAGGCGGATCTCGCGACGGACGACCTTGTCCTGCGTCTGCGTATTGCCGTTGATGTCGATCCGCTCGACATAGGTGCGCTGCGCCTGCGCGATGTGGAAGTTCATCCCCATCGTCAGCGTTTCCGGATCGCGCTGGAAGTCGGGCGAGACGTCGGTGAAGGCATAGCCGAACAGGCCGGCGGCCTCGCTCAGCTGATCGACCGAATCCTCGACGAGCTTGGCGTTGTACCAGTCGCCTTTCTTGATCGGCAGCGACGATGCCAGCTTCTTGTTGTCGAAGTCGCGGATCTCGCTGTCGACGGTGACATCGCCGAACTTGTAGCGCTTACCCTCTTCCACCACATAGGTGATGATGAAGTCGCGCTTGTCGGGCGTCAGTTCGGCGACCGCAGAGGTCACGCGGAAATCGGCATAACCGTTGCTGAGGTAGAAGGCGCGCAACTTCTGCTGGTCGGCGTTCATCCGGTCCTGGTCATAGGACGTCGCGGAGGACAGCAGGCGGAACCAGCGCGATTCGCGGGTGTACATCTGCGCGCGCAGCTTGCTGTCGTCATACACCTCGTTGCCGATGATGTTGATCTGGCGCACCTTGGACTTCGGCCCCTCGGTGATCTCGAACACGACATCGACGCGGTTCTGGTCGAGGCTGACCATCTTGGGGCTGATCACCGCGGCGAAACGCCCCTGGCGACGGTACAGCTCGATGATCCGCGACACGTCCTGCCGGACCGCGGTGCGGGTGAACACCTGCCGCGGCGCGAGCTTGATCTCCTTGGTGATCTTGTCGCTCTTGAGCGCCTTGTTCCCTTCCAGGATCACGCGGTTGATGATCGGATTTTCACGGATGCGCAGGACGATGTCGCCCGTCTCGACGCCGCTGATCGTGTAATCGACGAACAGTTCCGACGCCTGAAGGTCCTTCAGCGCCTGGTCGAGCGTTTCCGCGGTATAGGGCATGCCGACGCGCAGCTTGGTGTACGACAGCACCGTTTCCGGTTCGATACGCTGCGATCCCTCGACACGCAGCGTCTTGATCGTGCGGACGACGGCGGGTGCGGGCGCCGGCGTCGCAGCGGCGGGTGGCGTCTGTCCGGTGGCGGGTGGCGTGGCGGGACCGGCGGTCTGCGCCATGGCGGGCACGCCCGACAGCATGGTGCCGGTCAGCAGCGCGACGCCCATCGACGCCAACTTGGAACTCTTCATCGCTGTCACTCAACCCACCCCAAATACGTCAGGATACCAATATGCACCGTGGGACGCAGGATACCGCCCTGCCCCAACCCGGTCAGCCGATCAAGCCGGCCAAGCGCTGCCAGAGGCCGACGGCGCTCAAATCGTTGAAGGTCACGACCATCATCAGCGCCAGTACCGCCGCCAAGCCACCGCGGAACGCCCATTCCTGCACCCTGGGTTCGAGCGGACGGCGGCGGATCGCCTCGATCGCATAGAAGAACAAGTGACCGCCATCCAGCATCGGTACTGGCAGCAGGTTTATGAACCCCAGATTGATCGACAGCATCGCGACCAGCCAGACGAAGGCCGACAGGCCGAGCGCCATCTGTTCGCCCGAGATCTTGGCGATGCGGATCGGCCCGCCGAGTTCGTCGATGGAGCGGCGGCCGCTGATGATCTGACCCAGCGTGTCCAGCGTGCCGCCGATGATCTCGACCGTCATGCGCACGCCGGCCGCGGGCGCGGCGGCGAGGCCGACCGGCGCGAGTACCGGATCGCCGCTGCCGATCCCGATCCGGCCGATGCGATATTCGTTGCCGAAGCGATCGCGCTGGTGAACGACCCCGATCGCGAGCGGGCGGACGGACTGGCTGCCCGCGCGCTCGATCCGCACCTGCGCCCGTTCGCCCGGGCGGATCAGCGCGTAGCGGGCGACGTCCGAGAAGGTATCGATCGCGCGGCCGTCGATCGCGACGATGCGATCACCCGTCCGCAGTCCCGCCTTCGCGCCCGGCCCGCCCTCGATCACCGTGCCGATCACCGCCGGCGTACGGTCGACGCCATAGGTATGCGCGAAGCCGGCGAGGATCAGGACCGCGAGGACGAGGTTGATCGCAGGGCCGGCGCCGACGATGATCGCACGCTGCCACAACGGCTTGGCCTGGAACGTCTGCGCCCGCTCGTCCGCCGGCAGCGCCAGCCACGCCGCGTCTGGCTGGCTAGCGGGATTCATGTCGCCAGCGAAGCGGACGTAGCCGCCCAAGGGCAGCCAGCCGAATTTCCAGCGGGTGCCGCGGGAATCGGTGACGCCCGCGATCTCACGTCCAAAGCCGATCGAGAACGCCTCCGCCTTCACGCCGAACAGGCGGCCGGCAAGATAATGACCCATTTCGTGGATGAAGACGAGCGGGCCGATCGCGCACAGAAAGGCGAGAACGGCCATCAAAACGCCGGGGGACTGGATCAAGCTGGGCAATCCTTCACGCGTGAACCTCTACACGCCCCTGTTTACGTCGCTCTGCACGTCCCTGAACCTGCTCGCCCGCCATGCGCCGCGCCTCACCGTCGACGGCGAGGACCGCTTCCAGCGTCGTCGGCGCCGGCGGATCGTATCGATCGAGCGTATCGGCGACGATTGCGGCAATTTCGAGGAAGCCGATACGCCGGTCGAGGAAAGCGGCGACCGCGACCTCGTTCGCCGCATTGAGGATCGCCGGCCGTGCGCCGCCCGCTTCCAGCGCGGCACGGGCGAGTGCGAGGGCGGGGAAGCGGACCGGATCGCACGCCTCGAAATCGAGTCGGCCGATCCCGACGAGATCGAGCGGCTCCATCGGCGTCGCCATCCGGTCCGGCCAGGCAAGCGTATGCGCGATCGGCACCCGCATGTCGGACGGACCGAGCTGCGCCAGCATCGATCCGTCGCAATAATCGACCATCGAATGGATGACCGACTGGCGGTGAAGCACGACCTCGATCGCCTCGTGCGGCACCGGGAACAGCCGCGCGGCCTCGATCAGTTCGAGGCCCTTGTTCATCATCGTCGCGCTGTCGATGCTGATCTTGGCGCCCATCGACCAATTGGGATGCGCCACCGCCTGTTCGACGGTGACGTCCGCCATCTGTTCGAGCGACCAGTCGCGAAATGGGCCGCCGCTCGCCGTGAGGATGATGCGGCGCACGCCCTGCGGTCGGGCGAAATCGAAACATTGGAAGATCGCATTGTGTTCGCTGTCGGCGGGCAGCAGCGTCGCGCCGGAGCGCTCGGCGGCGGCGAGGACGATCTCGCCCGCCGACACCAGGGGTTCCTTGTTGGCGAGCACCACGGTGCCGCCATGGGCGATCGCCGCCATGACGGGTTCGAGGCCGGCGCAGCCGACGATCGCGCCCATCGTCCAGTCCGCACCCGCCGCGGCATCGCAGATCGCCCGGCGGCCGCCCGCCGCCTGCGTCGCGGTGCCGGCGAGCGCGTCGCGCAGCGCGGGCAGGCATGATTCATCCGCGACCACCGCGATCTCGGCACGGGTGCGGATCGCCGCGGCCGCGAGGTTGGCGACATCGCAATTGGCGGTGAGCGCGCGGACCCTGAACCGCTCCGGCTCACGTTCGACGAGGTCGAGGGTCGAGGTGCCGACGGAGCCGGTCGCACCGAGGATGGTCACGGTCTTCATGCGAAGACCAGCGGCACGACGACGAGCAGCGCGGCGACCGGCATCACCGGCACGACGCCATCGAGCCGGTCGAGGAAGCCGCCGTGGCCCGGAATGATGCTGCCCGAATCCTTGACGCCTGCGCGGCGCTTCAGATGGCTTTCATACAGGTCGCCCGCTTGGGCGAGGATCGCGAGCACCGGCGTCGCGAGCACGAGGTGCAGCGGCAGCAGGTAGGCGACGTGCAGGATCGCGGCGAGCCCGGTCGCCAGCACGATGCCCCCGATCAGCCCCGCCCACGTCTTGTTCGGACTGATTCGCGGCGCGAGCTTCGGCCCACCGATGCTGCGGCCGGCGAAATAGGCGCCGATGTCGGTCGCCCAGACGAGGCTGAGCGCCCAAAGCGCGTTGCGCAGGCCATCGGGTTCGTGGCGGATCAGCAGCAATGCGTAGATCGGCAGGCCGCAATACAGCACGCCGAGGCCGAGCTGCGGGCGCCGCGTGACGATCGTCAGGAAGAAGAACGCCCCGGCGAGCAGGCCGAGCGCGAAGAAATTGGGCCCGGCGGCGAGCGGGCACATGATCGCCAGCGGCACGGACAGGACATATTGCCCGAGCCGCTTCGTCTTGGCGGTAGCGCCGTGCAGGTCGCTCCATTCCGCCATCATGAACACGCCGGCGACCACCGCGAGCAGCCAGAAAACGAAGCCGCCCAGCGCCAGCGCGACCAGCGCGAGCGCGACCATGACGACACCCGTCAGCGTACGGACCGCAAGCTCCGACGGGCGCTTGCCGTTGGCGGGATCGCTCACAGGCCGCCGTAGCGCCGTTGGCGCTGGCCGAAGGCGGCGATCGCATCCGCCAGCGTGTCGCCGTCGAAATCGGGCCACAGCGTCTCGACGAACAGCAGTTCGGCATAAGCCGCCTGCCACAACAGGAAGTTGGACAGCCGCTGCTCGCCCGACGAACGGATGACGAGGTCGAGCGGCGGCAGGTCCGCCGTCTCGAGCTCGGCCTCGATATGTTCGGGGGTGATCGCCGCGGGGTCGATCTCGCCCGCGGCGGCGCGCGCGGCGAGGCGCTGCGTCGCGGCGACCAGTTCGGCCTGCGATCCGTAGTTGAGCGCGATCACCAAGATCGGCCCGGTGTTGGCCGCGGTCTTCGCCATGGCGTCGTCGACGAGCGCCACCAGATCGGGGGCGAAGCGGCGATAGTCGCCGATCACGCGCAGCCGGACATTTTCCTCGACCAGCTCGGCGAGATCGCTGCGGATGAACAGGCGCAACAGCCCCATCAGCGCGCCGACCTCGTCCTCCGGCCGGCGCCAGTTCTCGGACGAGAAGGCGTAGAGCGTCAGTGCCTCGACCCCCAGCGCGCGGGCGGCGCGGGTGACGCGGCGCACCGCTTCGACGCCGGCCTTGTGCCCGGCGACGCGCGGCAACATCCGCGCCTTCGCCCAGCGGCCGTTGCCGTCCATAATGATGGCGACGTGCCGCGGCACCGGACCCGCATGGGGCACCGCCGCCAGCGTCGCAGCCGAGGCCGCCGACGGGCTCACTTGCCGAGGATTTCCTTTTCCTTCGCCGCCGCCGCCGCGTCCAGATCGGCGATCGTGGCGTCGGTCAGCTTCTGCACCTCGGTTTCGTGGCGCTTGCGCTCGTCCTCGCTGATCAGGCCCTTCTTCTCGTCCGCCTTCAGGCTGTCCATGCCGTCGCGGCGGACGTTGCGCACCGCGATCCGCGAAGCTTCGGCATATTTGCCGGCCAGCTTGGCGAGTTCCTTGCGGCGATCTTCGGTCAGGTCCGGGATCGGCAGGCGCAGCGTCTGGCCGTCGTTGATCGGGTTGAGACCGAGCCCCGCCGACCGGATCGCCTTTTCGACCGGCCCGACATTGGACTTGTCCCACACCTGCACCGAGATCATGCGCGGTTCGGGCACCGAAACGGTCGCGACCTGCACCAGCGGCATGTGGCTGCCGTACACCTCGACCGTCACCGGATCGAGCAGCGCGGTCGAGGCCCGGCCGGTGCGCAGGCCGTTGAGGTCGTGCTTCAACGATTCGACGGCGCCGGCCATGCGGCGTTCGAGGTCGGCCTTGTCATAGGCTGCCATGGTTCACTCCTGTTCTTGTCGGACGATCGTCGAGATCCCGTTTCCGGCCAGAACCGCGGCAAAGTTGCCGTGTTCGCGGATATTGAAGACGACGATCGGGATGTTGTTGTCGCGGCACAAGGCGATGGCGCTGGCGTCCATGACCTTCAGGTCGTCGGACAGCACCGTCGAATAGCTCACGGTATCGTAGCGGGTCGCAGTCGGCACCTTCTTGGGATCGGCATCGTAGACGCCATCGACCGAGGTGCCCTTGAACAAGGCGTCGCACTTCATCTCGGCGGCGCGCAGCGCGGCACCGGAATCGGTGGTGAAGAACGGGCTGCCGACCCCGGCGGCGAAGATCACCACCCGGCCTTTTTCCAGATGCCGTTCGGCGCGGCGCCGGATGAACGGTTCGCAGACCGACTGCATCGGGATCGCGGACTGGACGCGCGTATCGACGCCGATCTGCTCCAGCGCATTCTGCACCGCCAGCGCGTTCATGACCGTCGCCAGCATGCCCATGTAATCGGCGGTCGCGCGCTCGATCCCCTTTGCCGCAGCGGACAGGCCGCGGAAGATATTGCCGCCGCCGACCACGACGCACAGTTCGTAGCCCTGGCCGCGGACATCGGCGATCTCCTGCGCGACGCGCGCCGTGATCTCGGGATCGATCGCCAGACCGCCCTCTCCCATCAGCACTTCGCCGGACAATTTCAACAAGATGCGTTTGAAGCGCGGCGCGGGGCTCATGAGGTCCTGTGGTCTGTCTGGGGGAGCGGTGGCGACCTTAGGCGCAGCGGCGCGCGGGGGCAACCTCGCGCCGTCGTCGTCGCCATGTGCTTTTCGTGCAGAGCGTCGCGGCTGGCCGCGCCGGGCCGGCGCCGATGGTGCGGCCAGCCGGGTGGGCGTGACCTTGCCGGGTCCTGCGCCGGACGAAGTCACAGGGCGGCGCGCCTTCCACGTTCGGCGGCTCGAACATCTCGCACGATCGATCGCAGCGCTATCGACACCGAATCGCGGGAACCATACCGCCACCGAGGAATGGGTGACGAAGCTCCTCACCCATCGCGGCCGCCCACGTGGGACGCCACGGCTGGAGACACCGAATCTCGCACACGACCGCGACCCCAAGCCGAGGCACCCTGCCCCCGGCTGCGGGGGCGATCACGTGCCGGCGTTATCGTGCCGCCACGCCCCTCAGAAGCCGCGCCGGACGGTCACGAACCACTGACGCGGTGCGCCGGCGAGCAGCGTCTGATTGTCCCCGCTCGCGGTGTAGCCGTTGGTGCCGATCGTCGAGATATAGGCCTTGTCCGTCAGATTGGCGATGCTGCCTTCGATAGCAAAGCCGTGGAGCGGACCGGTGCCTTCGCTGAAGCGATAGCCGATGCTGGCATCGACCAGCGCGCGCCCGGCGACCGAGCGATCGTTGACGTAGGTGAAATACCTTTTGGCCATATAGTCCAGCCCCGCGCGGGCAAAGATGCGGCTGTCGTCATAGACGAGCTCGGCCTTCGCCATATGCTCCGGGGTATCGACCACGGACTTGCCCGCGGTCGCGCTGAGCAGCGCGCCCGCCGCATTGCGGACATCGTCCCGATAGGTGGCGTGCGTGAAGGAGTAGCTGGCGAAGATCGAAAGCGGCCGGGCGATACGGTAGAAGGCGGACAGCTCGGCGCCATAGCTTTGGACGTCGCCCACGTTGTTGAGCGTCGGCGGATTTCCCTGGATCGCCGATCCGTTCGAGAAGCTGAGCAGGCGATTCGCGAAGTCGATGTAGAAGCCGACCGCGGAGATCTGCAGACCGCCGGTGCGCAGCCGCGCGCCACCCTCGACCGTCTTCGACGTTTCGGGCTTCAGCGTGCCCTTGATCGCATCGAAGCCGAGCTGCGTCGTCGCAAAGGGGCCGCTGGTCGCGGACGACACGAACGCCCGCATGTTCTGGGTATAGCTGGCAAACAGCTCGACCCCGCGACCCAGACCGAGCACCGCGCCGACTTGCGGCAGGAACCAGTCTTGCGCCTTGATCCTGCCGTTGACCAGCGACCCGGTCAGCAGATTGGCCTGGTTCTTGACGCGCATGCCCTTCCAGCCGCCGTTGAGGGTCAGCGCACCCAGACGCAGCGTGTCGGCAACGAAATATTGCAGGGTTTCAGTGTCGTATTTGCCGTTCCACTGAGTGAAATACGGGTTGCTCTGAAAATCGAGCGCCCGGCGATCGGGCGTCCCGTTGGTCATGCCGTAGAACCGGCGCGCCTGGGTGAAGCTGTTGCTTTCATACCATCCCCCGAGCTCGAGGCGATTGGCGCCGGTATCGAGCGCCAGCCGCGTCAGGTTACCCGCCCGGTCGATACCGTATTCGGTGGTGCGGAAGCCGAGCGGCGAGGCGAAGCCATAGGCCGCCGTCGATGCGAGCGGCAGAGCAGAACCGTCGCCGCCGAGCGCGCCCGCCGGCGTGGGCGAATAGGGCGTGATCCACGATCCCTGGCCCTTGTTATGATGGTAATAACTGGTCGAGACGACCGATAGCCGGTCGGTCAGCCTGGCATCGACCGTGACGCCGCCCAGCCAGTCACGGCGCAGACCCGCCGCGTCGTAATAGGCGTCGTCGACCGTGCCGAAGCCCGCCGGAAAGGAAAAGCCCGCGCCGGCCCATGGCGCGACGAAGCCCGCCGCCGATCCCTTGTTGGCCGTGGAATAGGAGGACAGGGCGGCCTGGTTCTGGAAGACGCGGGCGATCTGCAACGCCAGGGCGTAGTCGTTGCTGATATTGTCGTCGTTCAGTCCGCGACGTGCGATGATGTCGTAGCTGAGGTCCTGATAGTCGTTCTCGCGCCGGTCCGAATAGTTGGCGAAGACGGTGATGCTGCCGCGATCGCCCAGATCCTTCATGAGCTTGGCGTTGACCTGATGCTGGCGCTGCGTGCCCTCTCCCTTCCACTTGTCGGTGGTGAGATAGCCGTAGCTCAGATAGCCCTTCAATCCGCCACCCAGATCGCCGCTGTCGAGCCGCGCGAAACCGCGCCAGGTGTTGTCGCTGCCATAGGTGCCGGAAGCGACGAGGTCGAAGGCGTCCGACGGCTTGCGGCTGACGAACTGGATCGTGCCGCCGAGATTGCTGGTCGATGCGGTGCCGAGCGCGCCCGCACCCTGCGCCACCGTGGTGCCGGCGAGGTTTTCCGAGATCGAGGCGCGGCTGATGTGCAGGCCGTTGACGTTGCCGTAGCTCATGTCGCCGAGCGGCACGCCGTCCAACGTGAAGCCGAGCTGGTTCTGGTTGAAACCGCGCAGGCTGATCCTGGTCGACCATTCATAGGCGCCGAAGGCATCGGCGGACTGGAAGTTGACGCCGGGCAGCTTGGCGATGGCCTTGAGCGGCGACGTGCCCGGGGTCAGCCGTTCGAGGTCGATGGCGGTGACCGTCTGCACCTGACGGCTCTGGCCGAAGCCGAGCACCACGATGTCCTTGTCGCTGCCCGCGCCGCGCGCACCGTCGTCATCGTTCGCCTGATTCCCGGCAACCTGCCCGTGCGTCGCCGATTCCCGATCGGGAGCCGCCGCCGTATCCTGCGCCAGAGCGGGCGTGGAGATGACGCCGCACGCGATACCGGCCAACAGTAAGAATTTCCTGGTCACGATGATGATGCCCCACTTCAGTTGAGCGGGCGATAGGTCCGATCCGGGTCGGCACCGTGACGGTCATGTGGAGGAATTGTTGCGGTCACGAAGCGGCAGGAGCGCATGGCAGATGGCCGTGCGTCCGTGCGCGTCGACGTTGGCAGCGCACGTGAACCAAGCCCCCGACGCACGAAGGGCGCCGTCCTCGCGGACGACGCCCCTGTCGGCGTGACGATCATCGGCCGAGAGGCCGTGATCGAGCGGCCTACTTCTGCGCGACGCCCGAAGCGGCGGCGACTTCCGCGGCGAAGTCAGACGCTTCCTTCTCGATGCCTTCACCGAGCTGGAAGCGGACATAGTCCTTCAGCACGATCGTCGTGCCGGCGTCCTTGCCCGCCTTGGCGACGACGTCGCTGATCTTGGTCTTGCCGTCCATGACGAACAGCTGGCTGACCAGCGCATGCTCCTTGCGGTACTTGGCGATGCTGCCCTCGACCATCTTTGCGATGATGTCGGCCGGCTTGCCCGATTCGGCGGCCTTTTCGGTGGCGATGGCGCGCTCGCGCTCGATCTCGCCCTCGTCGAGGTCGTTCTCGTTCAGTGCCTTAGGGAAGGCTGCCGCGATGTGCATCGCGATCTGCTTGCCGAGGCCCTGCAACACGTCGTCGGCCGCATCGGATTCGAGCGCGACGAGCACGCCGATCTTGCCGAGGCCGGGCGATGCCTGATTATGCACGTAGGACACGACGGCGCCCTGCGACACTTCGAGGCGACGCGCGCGGCGCAGCGACTGGTTCTCGCCGATCGTGGCGATGTTGTTGGTCAGCACGTCGGCGACGCTGGTGCCCGACGGCATCGTCTCGGCCTTCAGCGCCTCGACATCGCCACCGGTGGCGAGCGCGAGCTGCGTCACTTCGCGGACGAACTGCTGGAACTGGTCGTTCTTCGCGACGAAGTCGGTTTCGGAATTCACCTCGACCGCGGCACCCTTGGTGCCCTGCGTCGCGACACCGACGAGACCCTCGGCGGCGGTGCGGCTGGACTTCTTCTGCGCGGCGGCGAGGCCCTTGGTGCGCAACCAGTCGAGTGCGGCGTCCATGTCGCCGGACGTCTCGTTCAGCGCCTTCTTGCAGTCCATCATGCCCGCGCCGCTCTTCTCGCGCAGGTCCTTGACCATTGCTGCGGTGATATCAGCCATGTGCGTAATCCTTTTACTCGAATGTGATTGCGGGCGAGGCAGGGCGTATCGCCCTACCCCGCCCGCATGACGGTTCGACGACGTGCGTTACGCGTCGATCTGACGCTCGGTCTCGGCGCCCGCACCCGCGACGTCGGTCGCGGCCTGTGCTTCCGGCTCGGCGACCTGGACGTCGTCCGGCTGGGCAGCCGGGGTCGGCACGGTCAGCGCTTCCTCGGTCGGCGCAACGTCCTGCGCACCCAGGTCGACACCGCGGCGCGACTGCTGCTCCTGGTTGCCGCGGGTCGCCGCGATGGCTATCGCCTCGCAATACAGGCGGATAGCGCGGCTGGCGTCGTCGTTCGCGGGAACCGGGAAGGCGATGCCGTCCGGCGACACGTTCGAATCGAGGATCGCGACGACCGGGATGCCGAGCGTGTTGGCTTCCTTGATCGCCAGCTCTTCCTTGTTGGCGTCGATCACGAACATGACGTCGGGCACGCCACCCATGTCGCGGATGCCGCCGAGGCTGAGTTCCAGCTTGTCCTTTTCACGGGTCAGCTGCAGCACTTCCTTCTTGGTCAGGCCGTGCGTGTCGCCCGACAGCTGCTCTTCGAGCGTCTTGAGGCGCTTGATCGAGTTGCTGATCGTCTTCCAGTTGGTGAGCATGCCGCCCAGCCAGCGGTGGTTGACGAAATGCTGGCCCGAACGGCGCGCCGCATCGGCGACGGCGTCCTGCGCCTGGCGCTTGG
>CAYQPM010000007.1:0-43835 GCA_964419295.1 uncultured Stakelama sp.
CCGCTGTCGAGGCCCGCCTTCAGCGCCGCCTCGTCGATCAGGCCGCCGCGCGCGCAATTGATGATCCGCACGCCCTTCTTCGTCTTCGCCAGCGCCTCGGCCGACAGGATGTTGCGCGTCTGGTCGGTCAGCGGCGTGTGCAGCGTGATGAAGTCGGCGCGGGCGAGCAACTCGTCCAGCGTGACCTTTTCGACGCCCATCTCCACCGCGCGCTCGGGGGTGAGGAACGGATCGAACGCCACCACCTTCATCTTGAGCCCGCGCGCGCGATCGGCGACGATCGATCCGATGTTGCCGGCCCCGATCAGGCCCAGCGTCTTGGCGGTCAGCTCGACGCCCATGAAGCGGTTCTTTTCCCACTTGCCCGCCTGCGTCGAGGCGTCCGCCTCGGGCAGCTGGCGGGCCAGCGCGAACATCAGCGCAATGGCGTGTTCGGCGGTGGTGATGCTGTTGCCGAACGGGGTGTTCATCACCACCACGCCCTTGGCGCTCGCGGCAGGAATATCGACGTTGTCGACGCCGATGCCGGCGCGGCCGACGACCTTCAGGTTGGTGGCATGCTCCAGGATCGCCTTGGTGACCTTGGTCGAGCTGCGGATGGCGAGGCCATCGTAATCGCCGATGATCGCCATCAGCTCTTCGGGGGTCTTGCCGGTGATCTCGTCCACTTCGACGCCGCGCTCGCGAAAGATCTGCGCGGCCTTGGGATCCATTTTATCGCTGATGAGGACTTTGGGCATGAGTGGTCCTTTGAATAGGGAAGTCGGGGGACGCGCCCCACTCGTCACCCCGGCGGAAGCCGGGGGCCATGGACACGGGGCGCATCATCGGCGCACGGACCGCAACCATGGGTTCCGGCTTTCGCCGGAATGACGAGGGGCCGGAAAAGGGTTAAGCCGCCTTCGCGGTCGCATAGGCCCAGTCGAGCCACGGGCCGAGCGCCTCGATATCGGCGGTGTCGACCGTCGCGCCGCACCAGATGCGCAGGCCGGGCGGCGCGTCGCGGTAGCCGGCGACGTCGAAGGCCGCGCCTTCCTTTTCGAGCGCCGACGCCATCGCCTTGATCAGCGCCTCGTCCGCACCTTCGACGGTCAGGCACACGCTGGTCCTCGACCGCGTCGCCGGATCGACGGCGAGGTGCCCGAGCCAGTCGCGCTGCGTGACGATCCGGTCGAGCGCCGCGGCGTTCGCGTCCGAACGCGCGATCAATCCGCCGGCGCCCAGCGACTTCGCCCATTCGAGGCTGAAGATCGCATCCTCCACCGCCAGCATCGACGGCGTGTTGATCGTCTCGCCCTTGAACACGCCTTCGGTCAGCTTGCCCTTGGAGACGAGGCGGAACACCTTGGGCAACGGCCAGGCGGGCGTGTAGCTTTCCAGCCGCTCGACCGCGCGCGGGCCGAGGATGATGACGCCGTGCGCGCCCTCCCCGCCCAGCACCTTCTGCCAGCTGAACGTCGCGACATCGATCCTGTCCCAGTCGATGTCATAGGCGAACACGCCCGAGGTCGCGTCGGCGAAGCTCAGGCCCTCGCGGTCCGCCGGGATCCAGTCGGCATTCGGTACGCGCACGCCGCTGGTGGTGCCGTTCCAGGTGAACAGCACGTCGTTCGACCAGTCGACCGCGCCCAGGTCGGGCAGCTGGCCGTAATCGGCGCGCACGACGGTCGGATCGATCTTCAATTGCTTGACCGCATCGGTCACCCAGCCTTCGCCGAAGCTTTCCCAGGCGAGCGTCGTCACCGGACGCGCGCCCAGCATCGTCCACATCGCCATCTCATAGGCGCCGGTGTCGCTGCCCGGGACGATCCCGATCCGGTGCGTGTCGGGCAGGTTCAGCAACTCGCGCATCAGGTCGATGCTATATTGCAGCCGTGCCTTTCCGATCCTGGAGCGGTGCGAGCGGCCGAGCGACTGGGTGGCGAGCTTCGACGCGTCCCAGCCCGGAGGCTTGGCGCAGGGGCCGGAGCTGAAAAAGGGGCGTGCCGGTTTCGTGGCAGGCTTCGTCGCACCCGATGCGGGTGCGGTCACGGTATCCGTCAATGTATCTCTCCTCACAGAGAGCACGCGCCGCGTTGGGGCGGCGTGGCCCGTCGACGGCCCTAGGAGCACGGGCCGACCCTGGCAAGCGCGAAGATCGGATCGACCGCTTCGACCGATGCTCATAATGTTTTCGTTCGGCGGGGGACGGTGGAATATGAACAATCTTGCGACGGCCTTGCTAAGGCACGGCAGCAGAACGCGCTTGTGCCTGTATGGCTGGCTGGTCTGCCAAGCGGCAGTTGCCGGTTCGGCCGTGCTGACGCTCCGCACTCTGGGCGGCTTTCCCGGCAGTCGCCCGGACGGCGAGCTGCACGGCCTGGCGGACACGGTGAGCGGCACGACCGCGACGATCAGCGTGTTCGCCTATCTCGTCACCGCCGGAATGGTGCTCGGCTGGGTGTATCGCTCCGCACGGGTCGCACGCACCCTGAGCGATCGGGTGACCGTGACGCCGGGCTGGGCGGTCGGCCGCTTCTTCGTGCCGGTGATCAACCTGTGGAAGCCGTTTCAGGGTGTCGCCGAAATCTGGCGCGCGAGCGTCGATCCCGTCGCACCGGACGATGTGCCTACCCCCGTCCTGCTGCGCCTGTGGTGGGGTCTATGGCTGGCAAGCGGTCTTTTCGGCCATATCGGCGGCCGGCTGGCGCTGCGGGCGGAAACGCCGCGCAGCTTCATCGATGCCGCCTGGGCGGACCTCGTCCTGTTCGCGTGCAACGTTCCGCTCGTCGTCCTTCTGGTGCGGATCGTCACGGATCTGTCGGCGATGCAGGCCACGCTTTTGACGCGCACGGCCGGCGCTATAGACGATGGGCATGCCTCGTAACGTCTTCTGGGTCGCGCTCTTTCCGCTGCTCGCGCTCGCCGCCTGCGGCAGTCGCGAACGTCCCGCGGGACCGCGCGACGGCGGCGCCCCGCGCGGCAGCATCGCGGTCGTGCCGATCCGCGCCACCGCGCAATGCCTCGCCGACCTGCGGGCGATGAGCGTCGCCTATCGCGTGCTGCCCGACAAGGATTACGGCAACGGCTGCGGCCTGTCCGGGGCCGTTCAGCTGGTCGAGATCGGCGTACCGGTCACCGGCCTCGGCGCGGTGCGCTGCGGCGAGGCGCGCGCGTTTTCCGCCTGGGTCCGCAACGCGGTCGCCCCCGCCGCCTACCAGATCCTCGGCAGCGAACTCGCCAGCGTGCAGAGCATGGGCAGCTACGCCTGCCGCAACGTCGTCGGCTCCGCGCGCGGGGGCGACCGGCGATCGGGTCATGCCATTGCCAATGCCGTCGATTTCGGCGGCGTGACGTTGAAGGACGGGCGGCGCGTGACGGTGCTGGCGGACTGGAACTCCCCCGATCCGCAGGTGCAGCGGTTCCTGACCACGATCCACGATTCGGCCTGCCGCCGCTTCGGGACGGTGCTGTCGCCGGCGTATAACGAGGCGCATCGCAATCACCTGCATCTGGAAGACGATGCCACCCATCTGTGCCGCTAGAAATTCCGGCGTTGAGCGGCGGTTTTCTTTGCTCTAACGCCCTCGAATGACCGACACACGCCTCCCCGAGCGGGTTTTCCCGCGCGCCAGCCAGGACGCCGCGAGCGCCAGCCAGGCGATCTCCACGCCGCAGACCGAACATCCCGCCTATAAGCTGGCGTTCCAGGACATGGACTTCCTGCTGCGCGAGGATCTGCGCCCGGTCCGCTTCCAGCTCGAACTGCTGAAGCCCGAACTGCTGCTCGAAGAGGCGCAGATCGCGTCCACCTTCGTCATGTACGGCTCCGCGCGCATTCCCGAACCCGCCAAGGCGCAGGCGATGCTCGCCCTCGCCACCGACGACGCCAGCCGCGCGATCGCCGAACGGCTGGTCGCCAAGAGCCGCTATTACGACGTGGCGCGCGAACTGGCGCAGATCGCCAGCCGCGTGCCGCGCGACCAGGCGGGGATGCGCCAGTTCGTCGTCTGCTCGGGCGGCGGCCCGTCGATCATGGAAGCCGCCAACCGCGGCGCGACCGACGTCGGGGCCGAATCGATCGGCCTGAACATCGTGCTGCCGCACGAACAGGCGCCCAATCCCTACGTGACGCCCTCGCTAAGCTTCCAGTTCCACTATTTCGCCCTGCGCAAGATGCACTTCCTGCTCCGCGCCCGCGCCTTGGCAGCATTTCCCGGCGGCTTCGGAACGTTCGACGAATTGTTCGAACTGCTTACACTGATCCAGACCGGCAAGATCAAGCCGATCCCCGTACTGCTGTTCGGTCGCGAATTCTGGGAAAAGGTGGTGAACTTCCAGGCGCTCGTCGACGAAGGCGTGGTCAGCCAGCGCGACCTCGGCATCTTTACTTATGTCGAGAGCGCGGAAGAGGCGTGGGACGTGGTCCGCAACTTCTACGAGGAACAGGCGAAGAAGGACGGCTGACGCGTACGGGGCGGCCACGCCGCCCCCGTATTTTCACCCCGATCTTCTCACGGCGCGCGGACCGACGCGACCTTCGCCCCCGATCCTCCGGAGAGGGCAAGGGTGCGACAGGCGTCGGCGCGAGCGCATCGCGCCCGCGGTTACTTGCCCGCCTTCGCGCCCTCGATCGCGGCGTTCGGATCGACCGACGGCGCGCCCGATGCGGGCGTCCCGGTGTTGGCGAGGTTGTTCGTCTGTTCGCCGTTGGTCACCGCGTCCTTGGCGGCGTTGGTCGCCGGTTCCTTGCCCGGCGCGGGTGCGGCACCGGCCGCAGGAGCGGCGGGCAGCGGCAGGTTGGAACCCTGCGAATTGAGATAGGCGATGACGTTGGCGCGATCCTGCGCGTTGCCCAGGCCGGCGAAGGTCATCTTGGTGCCGGGCGCGAACTTGCGCGGGCTGGTGAGCCACGCGTTCATCTTGTCGAAGTCCCAGTTGCCGCCGACGCCCTTCAGCGCGTCGGAGAAGGCGTAGCCGCCCTTGCCCTGACCGATGCCTTCGCCGAGCGTCGCGTACAGATTGGGGCCGATGCCGTTTGCCCCGCCCTGCGTCGCGGTGTGGCATGCGGCGCACTTCTTGAACACTTCCGCGCCCTTGGCGACGTCGGCGGTCGGCAGCAGGGTGGCGATCGGCACGGCCGCCGCCTCGCCGCCCGCGGCGCCTTCGGCCTCTACGCCCTCGATCGCATAGCCCATCTTTTCGGGGCGCTCGCTGTGGAAGACCATGCCGCCAGCGATCGACAGACCGAGCGCGAGCCCGCAGGCTGCCAGCGTCCACCCGGCGATCGTGTTGGTGCGGTTGTCCATCTGCCTAACGCTGCCCCTGTTCCGTCGATATTATTTCGGTCGGTATTATCGTTCGCGTGTCGTCGCGCGCGACATTCCCATAGGAAACGCCGTCTTGCTCCGCAAGCGCGCGCTTGCCGCCCGCGGTCGGGCGCGATACCGCGCCTCGCCCATGGAAAGCTACGCCGCCCCCGCCCGCCCGATCGTCGCCGAGATGACCGCCGCCGCCGCTGCCGAGCCCGATCGGGCCGTCGCCTTTCAGGGCGCGCCGGGCGCGAACAGCCATGTCGCGGTGGGCGAAGCCTTTCCCGAAGGCTTGCCGCTGCCCTGTTTTTCGTTCGAGGACGCGATCGACGCGGTGCGCGACGGCAAGGCGGACTGCGCCGTCATCCCGATCGAAAACTCGCTGCACGGGCGGGTCGCCGACATCCATTTCCTGCTGCCGGAATCGGGGCTGGTGATCACTGGCGAACATTTCCTGTCGATCCGCCATGCCCTGATGGGAATCGGCACCCGCGACGAGGTGCGCGAAGCGATGAGCCATCCGCAGGCGATCGGCCAGTGCCGCCACTGGCTGAAGGCCCACGACATCCGCCAGGCCGCTTACCCCGACACCGCCGGTGCGGCCGCCTATGTCGCGGAACTGCGCGATCCCAAGGTGGCGGCGCTGGCCCCGCCGGCCGCGGCGGCGATCTATGGCCTCAACCTGTTCGACGTCGATATCGCCGATGCCGAGCATAACACCACCCGCTTCGTGGTGCTGGCGCGCGGCGGCAAGCCGGCGGTGGGCGAGGGCCCGTGGATGACGACGCTGATCTTCGAGGTGAAGAACATCCCCGCCGCGCTCTACAAGGCGATGGGCGGGTTCGCCACCAACGGCGTCAACATGACCAAGCTGGAAAGCTACCAGCGCGGCGGGCAGTTCGTGGCGACCGAATTCTTCGCGGATATCGAAGGAAAGCCGGGTGACGCCGCGGTCGATCGCGCGCTGGAGGAACTCGGTTTCCATTCCAAATGGGTACGCGTGCTCGGCACCTATCGGCGCGCACGCACGCGGGGCTAGCCGCCCGATACCGCCGATCGCGTGAAGTCGATCCGGATCCGCACCCATTCGCCGATCTGCGCCTTGCCGTTGATGCGCGGCGGCCGCACCTTGAACTGCCATGCCGCCTGGCGGATGCCGCGCGACAGCCCCGATCCCACGCGCGAATCGCCCAGCTGCACGCAATCCTCGACCCGGTAGTTCGGCGCCGTCCGGCAGGCGATCTCCGCCCAGGAGCCCGGCGGCACCTCCTTGGGCAGATAGGGGGACAGCTGCGAATCGGACGGTTCGACATACCATTCGGCGTTGAAGAGACGCTGGCCGCCCGGCCCCTTGCCGGCGGAGGCGCTGGTTTCGCCGGCGTTGCCGTCGCCCTGTCCGTCCGCCGCGGCGAGCTGCTTGCCCGCGCTCCCGCCGGAATCGCGCGACGGCATCTTGCCCACGTCGGATGCCGCATAATCGTTCTTGCTGAGGATCAGATACCCCGGGAACGGCCGGTCGACCGGCGGCGGCACCGACGCGTCGACGACGGGCGCCTTGGGCGCGGCGGGCGGTTCCGGCGCGGTGCGGCGGCTGGTCTGCGATGCGCGGGCGGGCGCCTTCTGGCTCTTGGTCGCGGTCGAATCGTTATCGCCGACGGGCAGCATGTTGACGGTCAGCGACCGGCCCGGTTCCTTCGGCGGATCGAGCACCGGCGCCAGCCGCAGCAGCAGGAACACGATGACCAGATGGGCAAGGATGGTGAGCGCCAGGGACGATGCCCGGCGACGGTCCGACGAAGGCTGATAGGACCGCATGGAGCGCCGCGCCTAGCGCGCGAGGCCCTTCGCCGCAATGCCCCGCAGGATGGCCATGCCGCCGCCATCTTCGCACGCGATGGCGGGGTGATGGACGATCCGCGCTGCGCTCCCCAAGCCCCTGTCCGCCTTGCGATCTACGACCTCGACAGGACGATCACGCGGCTGCCGACGTGGACGCCCTTCCTGCTGCATGCGGTGACGCATTACGCCCCCTGGCGCTTGGCGCTGCTGCCGGTGGTGCTCGGCGCCGCGACGCTGAAAGGAATGGGGCTGCTCCATCGCGACCGGTTGAAACAGGTCATGCATCGCGCCGCGCTCGGTACGCTGGACCGCGACCGGGCGGCAGCGATGGCGGCGACCTGGCTCGAACGCTTCGGCCCCGCGAACATCCGTCGCGGCGCACGCACCCGGATCGCGGCCGATCGCGCCGCGGGCTATCGCATCGTCATCGCGACGGCCGCCTATGCCTTTTACGCGCAGGCGGTGGCGGACGAGCTGCTGGCGGATGCACTGATCGCGACGCGGGTCGCGCTGGATCGGGACGGGCGACTGCTGCCGCGGATCGACGGGCGCAATTGCTATGGCCCGACGAAGCGCGCGACGATCGCGGCTTGGCTGGCCGAACAGGGCATCGCGCGGGCGGACGCGTGCATCCGTTTCTATACCGACCATGTGTCGGACGTGCCGACGCTGGAGTGGGCGGACGAGCCGGTGGTGGTCAATCCCCATGCCGCGCTGGCGCGCGTCGCGACCGCGCGGGGCTGGCGCCAAGTCGACTGGGACCGCTGATCAGCGCGGCGGTTGGCACGCAAACAGGCGGCGGACCAGATCGAGATCGTCGGGCTTGTCGACGTCGACGGCGGCCAGGCCATTTCGGGCCGCGACCGCTGCCGCCCGAACACCCACCAGCGCGCCGAGGCGCTTCAGCGCGGCATCGAGGGTCAGTCGCCCCGTCAAATAGCGCAGCAGCATGCCCGGCCCCAGCCGCCGCACGATCCGCCACGGCCGCTTGCGATCCTGCTCCACCGACATCCACAGGCCGATCGCCGCCGCCGATCGCGGCGTCCGGCACAGGAACAGGTTGCAGCCGGACCAGCCGCCATCGGCAAAGCGCAGGTAGGTGCGCCGCGTCGGCGGGGCGTCGCGCTCGACGACGTCCCGATGCGCCAGCAGCGCCGCGATGTCGGCATCATGCGGCACGTCCGCCAGAAAGTCGCGGATCCAGTCGCTGCGCAGCAGCGCGTGATCGGCGGTGGTGACCAGCAGCGGCGTGCCGAGCGCGCGTACGCCGTTCAGCGTGCTGAGGCTCGGCCCGGCCGCCGCATCGATCGGCTCCGCGCCAAGCCTGCCCGCCTCCGCCCGGACCGCGGGTGCGTTCGCCGACACCGCGATCCGCGCGGCGCCCGCCCCGCGCAACGCCTCGACCACATGTTGCAGCATCGTCGCGCCGCCGATGGGGATCAGGGCCTTGTCGGCGAGCCCGGCATAGGTCGCCACCGGGTCCTCGCCACCGCGCGATCCGGCCAGGATCAATGCATCGAAACTCATATGCTGCGCGTATGCCACACCCGCCACATCACGCCAGGCGCGGCGAGGATCGGGTGGCGCTCGCGCCACGGCGTCAGCGGCAAGGCGACGCCGGTATGGCGTTGCAGCTTCCACAACCCGTAGCGGGCGGCCCCGTCGAAGGTGAAGGCGGCCTTGACCAGCCGCGCGACGTTCAACCATTTGCCCGCCCGCTGCCGCAGCCACCAGGCGGCCAGCGTCGCGCGGTCGTCGGCCTCGTCCAGCAGCGGCGCGAGGTCGTCGCCGGCCCGGCGATGGCCGATCCCCGCACCGGCCCAGGCCAGGGGCAGCAAGGCGTCGAACCGGTCCGGATCGAACGCCAGGATCTGCCGTTCGCGGCCGGGGGCCTCGACGCGCAATTCGGCGGAATAGGTCTGGCGGAACAGCGCCAGCCAATAATCGCGCGCGGTGCCGTGACGCGGTCCCAGCGTGGCGGCGAAGCGCGCGGCCGTGGCGGCGGCATAGGCGACGGCGCGAACGACGCGGGCCGCGATCGTCGGATCGGCGGTCCACACCAGCGCGGCGGGCTGCGCGAACCGCGTCCAGATCGTGGTGTCGATCGTCCGCCCCTCGACCGCGCGGCAAAAGGTGTCGAGCGGCATCGTCGCGACCTTGGCACGCAGGATACGCGCGCCGAGCACGATCTCGTGAAAGCTGACGTCCGGCCACAGCATCCGCGTCGCCAGCGCCCGCGGACTCCAGCTCCGCGTGGGCGGTGTGAGGACGTAAAAGTCGAGGACGCCGTCCAGGTCGCCGGTGCGCAGGATCGATCCGTAGAACAGAACCGCGTTTCCGCCCAGTCGGCGCACGACCTCGCGCGCGGCAGCGGCGATGGCGGGATCGACCGGCGCCGCAAGCTCGTCGGCGACGAACGACAGCAGGGTCTGCGGGGGCGCGGACGTCACGGGACCGCGAACCGGATCGGCTCTCCTGCCGAAATGGTCAGGTCGCCGCCGGCATAATGTTCGCCGTCGAGGATGAAGCCTTCGTCCGCGTGCACCCGCAGCGTTTGCGGGTCCGACCGCGCGAACCCGTCCGCAACCGCGCCGCTGGCGTCGGTGCCCGACAGGATCGGCTTCAGCATCCGCAGCAGATGGCGCGGCGGCGCATCGACGGTCAGCATCTTCAGGCCCGGACGTTCCCGCCCGAACGGCTTGAGCCCGACCGGCATCCGTTCCAGCGTCGAGGCGAGCAGCAGGTACAATTGCCGGGTGACCGGCGCCGATCCGTCGGTGCCCAGCCGCATCGTCGTGCCCCGGCGCCACGCATTGCCGGCGCTGCCGAACGCGGTCTGCGCGATGCTCCAGCCGAGCGACAGCGCCACCGCGACGCCGTTGAACGCGCCCGCCCGGTGCGTGCTCTGGGCGAGTTCGGTCGCGCGGACGAAATTGCCCATGCCGATCAGGAACCCGCGCGCATCGACCCGCGTGTCGGCGTCGCGCCTAACCTCGACCGGCGAACGCCGCGCGAAGCGGTCCGCCTGCGCCGCGGCGATCGCGTCGCGAACCGTCCAGCCGTCCGGAATGCCCAGGTCGAGCGCCAGCGCATTGGTCTTGCCCGACGGGATGATCGCCATCGCCGGCATGACGTCGAACACCCGCCCCGCCGCGGTCATCACGTCGCGCAGGGTGCCGTCACCGCCGTTGACGACGAGCAGCCCGATCCGGCGGCGGGCGAAGTCGCACAGCGTCTGCTCCAGCGCCTCGAACGTCTCCGGTGCGCCGTAGAGGACGTCGGGCCAATGATCGAGGCGCACGCCGTCGCGCAGGTTGCGATGACTGCGGCCGTTCGCGATCACGCCGACCAGCAACGGCGCAGGGACGGGCACCAGTCCCGGCGCTCCACCGGGCACGATCCGCGCTGCCTCGATCGCCTCGGACGCACGAAACAACGCCCGACCCGCCGGGCCGTTCAGTGCCTGCACGGGGGAAGGCCAGTTGTCAGTCGATGCGGCCAAACCTACGCCCTCCGTCACACGTTCTTCATCGAACTGTCACACAAGACAATATGGGCAGGATTACGGCCCCAACAAGAAAACCGGCCCGGATTTGTGCGAATGTCTGGATTCGCAACGGTTTGCGCCGAGATCAGACGGGATCGGACGCTCGCGTGCGCAGCAGCGACAGCGTGGCGGCGCCGAGCAGCAATGCGACGATCACGGCATTGGCGAGCACCGCGATCGACACGCCGATCACCTCCAGTGACGGGCTGAGCCAGAAGCTGATGCCGAACAGCGCCACCACGCCGACCACCCGGGCGACGAACGTCGCACCGATACGATGGGCCGCCAGCAGCAGCGGTTCGAACCCCACGGTGACCAGATCGACGCACCCCGCCGCCGCCAGCCACAGCAGGATCGGATAGGCGCGACCGAAGCCCTCGCCCCCCATCAGCGTCAGCACCGGATGGCCGAACAGCACGACGATCAGAAAGGCGAACACCGCCACCACGCTCGCCATCAGGAACGATCGCAGGATCATCTGGCGCACCTTGGCGAGGCCCCCGGCGGCGACCGCGCGGACGATTTCGGGGAACGCGGCGCGCGCGAGCAGCTGCGACACCTTGGTCAGCGCCTGCGCGAGTTGCAGCGCCAGCCGGAACGCGCCGGCCGATGCCGTACCGACGGTGCCGCCGACGAGCAGCAGCGGGATCTGCTTGCTCGACAGCCCCAGCGACGAACTGGCGTTGGTCGCCAGCGAAAAGCGGACGATGCCGGGATGGTCGACGAGCACGTCGCGCACGCCGATGCCGCGCCCCGTCAGCAGCTTGAGGTCGCCGGTCCGCGCCAGTGCGGCCCAATAGGCGGCGGCGGTCAACACCTCGGCCAGTCCCCAGGCGATCAGGAAGCCGGTGACGCTGGGCAGGAACACCGCCGCGGTCACCGCACCGATCAGCCGCATCACCGGCGTCACGCTGTCGGCGGCGGCGGCAAACGAGAAACGGTCGCGCAGCCGCAGGATGCCGAGCGGCGTCGAGCGGATCGAC
The DNA here is from genome assembly GCA_964419295.1 of uncultured Stakelama sp. Classification (GTDB taxonomy): domain Bacteria; phylum Pseudomonadota; class Alphaproteobacteria; order Sphingomonadales; family Sphingomonadaceae; genus Sphingomonas. The sequence continues at coordinate 11,661 of CAYQPM010000007.1, forward strand.
AGCAGTTGCGCGACGGTGAAGATCATCGTCGCGCGGGCATGCACCGGCCGCACGCCGAGCGGTTCGCCCCAGGTGCGGATGATGATCGCGGCCAGGATGACGCCGAGGATCGCGCTGCACAGGTCGAGCAGCCCGCACGCCTTGAACAGGCGCGCCAGCCGCGTCTCGTCACCGGGGCCGAGGTGCTGCGTGCCGTATTGGACGATGATCTGCCACGTCTGGAACCCGACCACGGTCGCCAGCGCCTGCGATGCGCCGGTGATCAGCGCGAATCGTCCGAAGCCTTCGACCCCCAGGGTGCGGGTGACGATCGCGAGATAGACGAGGCTGAGCACCGCGAGCACGCCGCGGCTGGCGAGCATCCAGCCAAGGTTGCGGGCGATGGCGCGCATCGGTCCGCCCTGCCACGGGCCGCCGCCCGATGCGCCGGGCCCTATGCCAGCCAGCTGACGATCCTTTGCCCCCGCGCCTGCGCCGCCATCGCCTGGACGAGGCGGACCAGGTGGACGACCAGCGACAGCATCGTCCAGATCGCGACCGCGACGATGCCCCAGTCCGGCCGCATCACCAGCAGCCCGGCGAACAGGATGACCATGTTGGGATTGCGCCGCGCGGTGACGAGGCGAAAGCGGCTGTCGAACCGCTCCCACACATGGATATGCATGCCGAATTTGGCGATGAACGCGCCTTCGATCAGCCGCTGCGCGACATAGCCGAACAGCATCGCCGCGATCACCGCGACGAACGTGTCGTGGTCGAGCGGCCGACCATAAGCGGTGCAGCCCGCCGCCCAGGCCCACCACCAGAACGGCGGGTGGACGAGGTCGACGCCATGGTCCCAGGCATTGCCCAGCGCGGACGAGGTGATCGTACAGCGCGCCAGCTTCCCATCGACGGTGTCGAGCACCATGAAGATCAGGCCGATGGCCAGCCCGCTCCAGAACCAGCCGTACCAGAAGGCGACGGTGGCGACGATGCACAGCACCGATCCGATCGCCGTCACCTGGTTGGGCGAGATGCCGGCGCGCGCACACAGCCGCGTCAGCCACAAGGCCCATTCCGGCCAGAGATATTTGGTCAGCAGGTCGGTGACGCCCTTATAGGCGCCGGTGTAGCTCGCGCGTTCGATCGCGGGGACGCTGGCGGGCACCAGCCGTTCGGCGAAGGGGCGTTCGCGCTTGCGCAGCGCCTCGTTGAAGATGCCCGCTTCCGCTTCGGCGGCGATCACGGTCAGTCCGCCGAGGTCCGCCGCGTGATCCGCCGCCATCGCCGCCATGATCCGCGCGCGGTCCGCCGCATCGCGGACATGCGCGAGCACCGGCACCCCTTCGCGGGTCAGCACCGTGTCCGGCCGCGCGACGAGGTGCGGCAGCCACGCCGGGTCGAACGCGAAGCGCAGATTGGCGAGCAGCACGGCTGGGGCCGCCTCGCCCCCGGCCTGCGCCGCCTGTTCCGCGCCGGTGAACGGCAGTTTGCGCGCCGCCGCCATCCGCCGAAGCCGTTCGGCGGCGGTCATGCCCCACAGCCTGGTCGGATTGGCGCCGACCGCGATCACGAGGGGCTGTGGTTGAGGATCGGCGACAGTCATCGTCGGCCCGATAGCGGCGCGGGCGCGATCGGGATAGTCGCGCCGATCAAGCGCTTGCGAGCATGTGCAGGATCGCCGCCGCCGCGCGGGCGGGCGCCGCACCGCTGGCGTCGCCCAGCGATGCCGCTGCGAAGGCACGCTGCGCGGCGACATAGCCCGGATGGCGGGCGGTAGCGCGATCGAGCGCGGCGAGAATGCCGTCAGGGTCGGTCACCACCTCCCCCGCCTGCCACATCGCGTAGCTCGGATCGCCGACCCAGTCGACGCCGCGCGGATCGAGGAACACGCAGGGTCGCGGCCGCATCAGGAATTCGACGACCTGGCTCGACGTGTCGCCCAGGTACAGGTCCGCTGCGGCGGTATAGCTGCCGTCGACCATCGCGAAGCTGTCGAGATCGACGTGGACATGGTCGCGCCCGGCAAGATCCTGCGCGAAAGCGCGCAGGCCCGGCGCCTTCTCCACCAACCGCTGGTGCGGCGCGAAGATCAGATTGTAGCGGCCCGCATCGACGATCTCGCGCACCGCCGTTTCGCCCCGGTCCCACCATGACGAGCGATGCCGCTGCCAGTGCGGGGCGTAGAGGATCGTCGGCCGATCGCCCGCAAAGCCCAGGCCGGCATGCGTGCGCTGGCGAAAGCCCGCCTTGATGTAGCCGATGACCGCGATCGTCGCGGGATCGACCCCGTGCGCCGCCAGCGCCTCGCGCTCGCGCTGCGCCGCGACGATGGTGAGCGCCGCCGCCTTGCGCCGCCGATCGTCGCGGTTCATCATCGATCCCGCGCCGTGCAGGATGTTCACGAACCTCGCGCGCATCGGCAGCAGCGTCGGGATCCACAGGCTGGTCTGTTCGGCCGACACGACGATGCGCGTGCCGATCAGCCGCGGTGCCAGCCGGGCGAGCAACGGCAGCTTGGCGGGCAGCGGCGGGTTGCGTCCCGCCGGCCATGCGCCCAGGTCGCGAAACCCCGGCGCGCGCCGGATGCGGACCGCCGTGTCCGGGCCGAGCCATTCGCGCAGCAGGTCCCGATGCATCGACGTCGCGACCCAGGCATCGATCCGCCGCTCCGGCGCGGCGGCGGCGAGCGCCTCCAGCACCGGAAACAGATGCGGGATCAGCAGCGTCTCGCCGAGGAACAGGAAGGCGACTTCGGTCGTCACGCGTCCGCCCGGTCGGTCCAGGCGACGATGTCTTCGGGGTTGTCGATCTCCTGCCACGCCCCCTCGCCCGCGACGATCGCGCGGACCGGGGCATAGCCGGCCAGTTCGGCGATCACCGCGTGGTGGAAGGCGTTGAGCCCGCCCGGCCGCGCGATCACGCCTTCCAGCGCGCGCGCATAGCCATCGCCTCCGTTCGATACGATCAGTCCCAGCGACCGGTGCGTCGCGACGTCGGCCGGCAGGTCCTTCGCCACCGCGCAGATCTGACCGTTGGCGACGGTGACCAGCATGTCGTCGGCGACGGGCGCACGCAGCGGTTCGACGAGCAGGCCGACGCCATCGCCGGGCGCCCCGACCGCCGCCGCGATCAGTTCGGCGGCGAACACCGTGTCGCCGTTCATCAGGCAGAATGGAGCATCGAGCAGATCGCGCGCCATCCACACGCTGCCGATGCTGCTCGCCACCGACCAGAAGGGGTTGAAGACCAGCCGCACGTCGACCGGCGGCCGTGCCCGCGCCAGATGCGCGCCGATCTGGCGGTAACGATAGCCCCCGACGATCACCGCCCGTTCGATGCCCGCCGCATGCAGCGCGTCGAGCTGGTGATCCAGGATGCTGCGCCCGCCCACCTCGACCAGGCACTTCGGGATCTCGCGGGTCAGCGGCAGCAACCGCGAACCGATACCCGCGCTAAGGATCACAGCTTGCATGATGCAGCTTTAGCGCCACCACCCCGGTTCGTCATCCCGGTGGGGGCGGCGCCGCTCAGGTCAGCGCGTCCACCAGCCGCCCGTTGACGCGCACCCGCTCCAGCCGGACGCCTTCCGTATAGCGGATGATGCTCGGCTGGGTGACGCCATCGAAGCGGCAGTCGCGCAGCAAAAGGTCGCGGACCGCCGCGTTCGGCAACCCCTGGCTGTCGAGCACGCGAGTCGCCCGCGTCGCGACCAGCCGCTCGATCCGGATATGGCGCAGGATCGGCAGGTAGGGACCGTTCGCGCCTTCTTCATAGTTGAAGTCGCAGGCGATCGCCGCCCGGCCGACTTCGCCGACGCGGATGTCGCGATAGTGGAAATCCTCCAGCACGCCGCCGCGCAACGCATTGTTCTTGAACCGGAGCGCATACCAGAGGTCCGGGCTGTCGAGCGTGCAACGTTCGGCGAAGATCCGCCGCGCGCCGCCCGAGATCTGCGACCCGATCGCGATGCCGCCATGGCCCTGCACCATGCGGCAGTCGCGGATCACGATGTCCTGCGCCGGGCGGCCGATCCGCCGCCCATCGGCGTTGCGCCCGGAAGCGACCGCGATGCAATCGTCGCCGGTATCGAAGCGGCAGCGCTGGATCAGCATCCGCTCGCACGATTCGGGATCGCAGCCGTCGTTGTTGGGACCATGGCCGAGCACGTCGACATCCTCGACGACGATGTCGCGGCACAGCACCGGATGGATCTGCCAGAAGGGCGCGCCGCGCAGCCGCACCCCTTGGATCAGGACGCGTTCGCAGTCATAGGGCTGGACGAAGGCGGGGCGAAGATAGCTGCCGTCGCCGAACACGCGGCGTTCGACCGGGACATTGTCCTCCGCCATCCGGAACAGCCGCGCGCGCGCGGCGCGCTGGTCGGGCATCCCCTCGCGCCAGCCATGGTCGATCGTGCCGCCCCACGGGCCCTTCCACGACCACCAATGCTGCGCGCTCGCCTGCCCGTCGAGCGTGCCCTGCCCGGTTATCGCGATATTGGTGGCGCGATAGGCATAGACCAGCGGGGAATAGTTGATCAGCTCGATCCCCTCCCACCGGGTCGGGACGAGCGGATAATCCTTCGGATCGGTACTGAACACCAGGGTCGCACCCGCGACCAGATGCAGCTCGACGTTGGATCGCAACTGCACCGCGCCGGTCAGGAAGCGGCCCGCCGGCACCAGCACGCGCCCGCCGCCCGCTTCGGTGCAGGCGCGGATCGCGCGGGCGATCGCCTGCGTCGCGAGGGTGCGGCCGTTGCCGACCGCACCGTAGCGGGTGATGTCGAAGCTGCGCGCCGGGAACACCGGTCGCCGGATTCCCGCGACGATGGCGGCGGCATGCCCCCAGGGATCGCCCGCCGCTGCCGCCGTCGATCGCGACGGCAGCGCCAGCATCGCGGCGGCCCCGCCGAGCAGCGCCCGGCGGGATACGGCGGCGGGCAGGTCCATGCCTAGAACAGCAGTCGCAGACCGGCGGTGATGACCCGGCCCGTGCTCTGGTAGTTCTGCGCGACCGGGTTCGCCTGATATTCGGTCGAATAGGTCGCGACGTTGGTCAGGTTGCGTCCCTCCAGCGACAGTTTGGCGAAGCTGGTGACCGCGTAGGACATGGCGAAATCGACGTTCAGCTGGCTGGCGCGATAGCCGAAGTCGGCGATCACCGGCGAATTGCAGACCGCGCCGTTGTTGGTCGTCAGGCCCACCGCGCAGGTGCCCGCCGCCAGCGGGAAGCGCGTGACGTACTGCTTGCGATACGCCCCCGACACGCGCGCCGAGAATTTGGCATCCTCATAATAGAAGGTCGCGTTGAACGCGTCGGGCGAGGTGTTGAGGAACGGCCCGGTGGCAAAGCTGTTCACCGCCGTGCCGCTCTGCGTCCGCGTCGTCGCCAGCTGCGCATTGGTCAGATAGTTCAGCGCCGACGCGATATGCGTATAGTTCGCGGTGATGCCGAAATTGTCGAACGGCGCCGGCAGGAAGGTGAAGTTGGACTGGGCGTTGATCTCGACGCCCTTGATCTTGCCGCCCGGCGCGTCGTTGAACTGGCGCACCGCGAACACGCCGCCCTGCTGGATATAGGCGAGCAGCGTCGGGCTGGTGACGGTCGGCAGCACCTGCGCCAGCGTCGCCGCGTCGTAGATGTTCTGGAGCGGATATTCGCCCGCGATCTGCTGCGGGAAATTCTCCAGGTTTTTGACGAAGAAGCCGACCGAGATCAGGCCGCCGCGTCCGAAATAATGTTCCAGCGCCCAGTCGATGTTGGTCGCGCGATACGGGCTGAGGAACGGGTTGCCGACGGTGATCTGCGGCGCGGTCGTCGCGTTGAGGCCGCTCGGGAACGACGTGGTGCCCGGCGTCAACGCGCCGAGCTGCGGCCGCGCGATCACCTTCGACGTGGCGAAGCGCAGCAGCGTGTCGTCATAGATTTCCCACGTCGCGTTCAGTGCGGGCAGGAAGTCGGTATATTCGTTGCGCGCCGTGACCGTGACGCCGGCGACGCCGTTCGCCGCGCCGCCGACCGATCCGGTGCCGCGCACGATCGTGCGGGCGATACGCGTGCCGGCATTGCCGCGGAACGGCCGCCCGAACAGCGTCGAATCCCAGTCGAACTGCAGATAGCCCGACAGGTCGTTCTCGCTGACCCGGTTCGACTGGCGCGCATCCGCCTGGGCGCGGAAATCGCCCCATTTGTTGATGCAATTGCAGTTGATGCCGAACTGCTGTTCGAACTTGGTGACGTCGGGCGCGTAGAAGCTGGTCGGCGTCCCCTGCGACACGTCGAGTCCGCGCCCGAAGCCCAGCGTCCGGCCGAGGTCGGTGATCGCCAGCTTCGCTTCGGCGAGCGTCGGGTTGATCGCCTCGATATCGCTGTTGCGGCGGCCCTGGCTGCTGAAATAGGTGAACTTCTTGTACGTCATGCCTGCCGAAACCTTGAACTGGTCGTTCACGTCCCAGGTCAGGTTGCCGCGCGCCACGCGGAAGGTGTTGACGATGTCGTCGGTCAGATAGCGGATCGTTGACAGGCCCTTCACCAGGCTCCAGCTCTGCGGATTGGCGACGTCGAAGCCGGGGCTGAACACCGGCATCTTGCCACCGCCGCGCGCGTCGAACGTATAATTGTCCTGATCGATCGCGTTGAATTCGACCAGGCTCGTCTTGCCGGTATATTCCGAGCGCGAGTAACCGAGCGTTCCGGCGAAGTGCACGCTGCCGCCGAAATCCTGGCGCAGGTTGACGGTGCCCTGGTAGAACTTGGTGTCGCCCTCGACGCGCTGCGTCGAGCTGCGCCAGTCGACGTCGTCGAGGACGAGATAGTCGGCCTGCCCCGCACTGTTGACGTTGGCCGCGCGGATCTTGGTGTTCGGGCGCCCGATCAGCTGGGTATAGAATGCCGCCTGGTTCGGATCGGCGATATAGCCCGGCGACACGGTCGCGTTGTAATAATCGAACGGGTTGAGGTTGTTGGGATTGTAGCTCGCACGCGTGCCCGCGACCAGCCCGCCGCCGTTCAGCGACTGGCCGCAGTCGAGCGTCGCCGACGGTACGCAGTTGGGATAGAGTGCGAGGCGGTTGGTGAGACCGGTGGCGGTGTTCGCCGCGCCCAGCGCGTTGCGCGCGTAATTGGCGTTGGTGCCGTTGCGGTTGAGGCCGATCGTGGTGATGCCCGACGTGTCGGTATCCTGCTGATAGCGCGAATAGACGCCGTCGATGGTCAGTTCGGTGCGCGACGACGGCTTCCATTGCAGCGTACCGGTCGCACCCAGCCGCCTGTAGTGGATGTCCTGGCGGTTGATCGACGGCAGCGCCGGGATCAGCGTGGTCGGCGTGATCAGCGCATAGGCGGCGGGATCGGAGCCGAAGGTCGGCCCGGTGCCGAGGTTCGACGGCCGCGCGAAACCGAAGGTGTTGGGCGTGACGCCGTTCAGCTGCGACGAGCGATAGGCATAATCGAACGCGCCGATGCTGCGCTGATAGCTGTCGATCTGCTGCTTCTGGTCCTGATAGGCGATCGATCCGAGGATCCCGATCGTATCGGTGATCTTCTGCGACACCAGACCGGTGATCCGCGGATTCACCGTCTTGCCGTTCTCGCGATATTCGCCTTCGACGCCCAGCGCGTAGCGGCTTTTCTTGTAGTTGAGCGGGCGACCGGTGGTCAGGTCGATGATCGCGCCGAGCGAACCTTCGTCGTTCGCGGCCGAGGTCGTCTTGGTGACGGTGACGCCGCCGAACAGTTCGGAGGCGAAGGTGTTGAAATCGAAGCCGCGCGACCGGTTGGCACCCGATGCGTCGGTGCCGCCGCCCGCGACGCTGAGCGCGTCGGCGCCGTTCAGCCGGACCTGCTGGAAATCGCCGCCCAGACCGCGCACGGTGATCGAGCGGCCTTCGCCATTGTCGCGGTCGATCGAGATGCCGGGCAGGCGCTGGATCGATTCGGCGAGGTTGGCGTCGGGGAAGTCGGCGATGTCCTCCGCCGTGATCGCATCGACGATCTGGTTGGAATTGCGCTTGATATTGATCGCGTTCGCCAGGCTGGCGCGAAAGCCGGTGACGACGATGTCGGGCGAATCGCCGGGCGCGGTGCCATCGGCCTGCTGCGCCTCGGCTGCCGGTGTCGCGCCGAGCGGTGCTGCGGCGGCCTGATCGGGCGGGGTGGTGCCGGTCGCCGGCGCGACGCCGCCGGTGCCCGCGGCCTGGCCGGTCGGTGACGGGGTCTGCGTCTGGGCGGCGGCAGGCGTCAGCGCGACCACCGATCCCAGGATCAGGGCGCCGAACGACGTGGTGGAGCGCAAGCGCTTGGAAACTTTCATCAAACTCTCCCCATCACCGTTTCTGTGCCGGCGAACGGGTCCAAATAGCGCCATCCTGTCCACCGGTGTCAATAGCGGATGATATGACCCGGAAAATGTCGTCGGCTGTGGCTGCGAAGCCACGGTGGGAAGCTGAATGCCGTATTTGTCTGAGATTATGCTCGCTTGAACGCGGGATCGCGGACGTGGGCGCCTATTCGGACCAACCGACGCCGAACACGCGGGAAACCGGTGTCAGCCCTGCTCGAGCGACTGATGCCGGCGCCCGGACAGGAAGCGGATAGATCAAACGCAGAGCGCACGAACGGAACCTCGGCGTTCGTCGGGGAGGTAAGACAAGACGCGGACCGGGATCCCGACGCCTGCCCTTCCCCTGCCAAGTCAGCGCCTGGCGAGCGCCAAGCCACCGGCAAGCACCAGCGCGTCCTCCGCGAAGCCGGACGCGACCGGTCCGATCCGCCGGATCGCCCGTCGCCGCAGCGCGAGGCCCAGATGCGCGGAGGCGACCGCCGTCGTCGCCGCGACCAAGGCGGCGGCGATCCGGCGCTGGCGCGGAGCGAAGGCGGCGCCCACGAACGCGGCGTTGACGCCCCGCCCGATCAGGCCGGGCAGCACCGTGCGCGGCGGCGCCGCCGGCATCTTGTCGCCCGCCATCTCTCCCGCGGCGAGCGCCACTGCCAGCGCCGCGACGGCGGGACGCGCGAGCAGCCCCGCGCCCGGCGCATCGCTCGCGATCGTGCCGCGCCGGGCCGCCCCGGCGGCAGCGGCAAGCGGCGTCATCGCACGCTGCCCCGCGACGAGGCCGATCAGGATGGAGCGAAACATGGGCAAGATCCTCGGGAAAGCGTCGTCGTACCGGGGTTCAACCCCGCAGCGCGGCGCCGGTTGCGACAGCGTGACCGGACTCCGATCGCCGAGGGCGAGCGCCGGGCAGGGGAACCGCGCGTTACGACAGCGTCCGGCGGACCGCGTCCTGCCACCCTGCTGCCAAGCGTGCGCGATCCGCCGCCGCCATTGCCGGTTCGAACCGCCGCCCGCGCCGCCACGTCGCCGCCAGCGCGGGAAGGCCCGGCCACACGCCCGTCGCCAGCCCCGCGTGGAACGCCGCTCCCAGCGCCGTCGTCTCGAGGTGCCCGGGGCGTTCGACCGGCACCTGCACCATGTCGGCCAGGAACTGGCACAGCCAGTCGTTCGCCGCCATGCCGCCGTCGATGCGCAGCGTCTCGGGCGCGCTGCCGCCGTCCGCCACCATCGCATCGGCGAGGTCCATCGTCTGATACCCCACCGCCTCCAGCGCCGCGCGCGCCAGATGCGCCGCGGTCGCGCCCAGCGTCAGGCCGAAGATCGCCGCCCGCGCCGCCGGATCCCAGTGCGGCGCGCCGAGTCCGACGAACGCGGGCACCAGGTACACGCCGTGGCTGTCGGGCACCTGCGTCGCCATGTCGTCGGTTTCGCGCGCATGGGTGATGACGCCCAGCCCGTCGCGCAGCCACTTCACCGCCGCGCCCGCGACGAAGATCGACCCTTCCAGCGCATAGGTCATCCGCCCGTCCAGCCGATAGGCGGGCGTGGTGAGCAGCCGATGATCCGAATGCAGCGCATCGGCGCCGGTGTTGAGCAGCATGAAGCAGCCGGTGCCATAGGTCGACTTGGCCATGCCGGCGTCGAAACACGCCTGTCCGAACAGGGCTGCCTGCTGGTCGCCCGCCATCCCCGCGATCGGGATCGGCGCATCGAACAGGCCCGGTGCGGTGGTGCCGAAGACATGGGCATTGTCCTCCACCGTCGGCAGGATCGCCATCGGCACCCGGAACAGCCGGCAAAGCTCCGCGTCCCAGCCTTGCGACCGGATGTCGTAGAGCGAGGTGCGACCCGCATTGGTCACGTCGGTCGCATGCACCGCGCCGCCGGTCAGCCGCCACAGCAGGAAACAGTCGATCGTCCCGAATGCCAGTTCGCCGCGCTCGGCCCGCGCCCGCGCACCGGTCACGTGATCGAGGATCCAGGCGAGCTTGGTCGCGGAGAAATACGGGTCGAGCAACAGGCCGGTACGGCTGCGCACCATGTCCTCCGCCCCGTCCGCCTTCAATGCGGCGCAGACGTCGGCGGTGCGCCGGTCCTGCCACACGATCGCGCGGTGGACCGGCACGCCGGTCGCGCGATCCCACACCACGACCGTTTCGCGCTGGTTGGTGATGCCGATCCCGGCGATGCCGCGCGCGCCCACGCCGCTGTCGGCGATCGCGCGGCGCGCGGTCGCCAGCGTATCGCGCCAGATGTCCTCGGGATCGTGCTCGACCCAGCCGAGCGCGGGATAATGTTGCGCGAATTCCGCCTGCGCCGTGGCGACGGCGCGCGCGTCGGCATCGAAGACGATGCTGCGCGTCGAGGTCGTCCCCTGGTCGATCGCCAGGACGTGGGACGCTGCGGCCATCGGGTCATCCTCTGTTCGTCGGTGCACGCATGGTGACGCGTCGCCGCTTTCGGGTAAAGCGGGCACGAGGAGAATGCGATGGCGGACGTGGACCTGCTGGTCGTCGGCGGCGGCATCAACGGCACCGGGATCGCGCGCGACGCCGCGGGTCGCGGCCTGTCGGTGCTGCTCGTCGAACAGGACGACCTTGCCAGCCACACCTCGTCGGCAAGCACCAAGCTGATCCACGGCGGCCTGCGCTATCTCGAATACGGCGAATTCCGACTGGTGCGCGAAGCGCTGATCGAACGCGAACGGCTGCTCGCCATCGCGCCCCACATCATCTGGCCGCTCGCCTTCGTGCTGCCGCAGGCGCAGTCGCCGCGGCCGGCGTGGATGGTGCGGCTGGGCCTGTTCCTCTACGATCACCTCGGCGGGCGCAAACGGCTGCCGGCGACGCGAACGATCCATCTGGCGCGCGATCCGCGCGGCGCGGGGCTGAAACCCGGCCCCGATCGCGCCTTCGTCTATGCCGATTGCTGGGTAGAGGACAGCCGGCTGGTCGTACTCAACGCGCTGGACGCGGCGGAGCGCGGCGCCGACATCCGCACCGGCACGCGCCTGATCGCCGCCACCCGCGACGGCGGCGCGTGGCAGGCGCGGATCGCGGACGCGCAGGGCGAACGCACCGTCGCCGCCCGCGCGCTGGTCAACGCCGCAGGGCCGTGGGTGGCGGAGGTGCTGGCGACGCTGCCGGGCACGCACCACGATCGCGGCGTGCGGCTGATCAAGGGCAGCCATATCGTGCTGCCCAGGCTGTACGATGGCGATCATGCCTTCATGCTGCAGAACCCCGACCGCCGCGTCGTCTTCGCCATTCCCTACGAACGCGACTTCACTTTGGTCGGCACCACCGACGAACCGTGGCACGGCGCCCCCGGCCGCGCGACGATCGACCCGGCCGAAACGGCGTATCTGTGCGACACGGTGAACCGCTATTTCGCGCGCACGGTCGCGCCGTCCGACGTGGCGTGGAGCTATTCGGGCATCCGGCCGCTGTACGACGACCATGCCGCCAGCGCTTCGGCGGTGACCCGCGACTATGTGCTCGACCTCGATGACGAGGATGGCGCCGCGCCGCTGCTCAGCGTGTTCGGGGGCAAGATCACCACCTATCGCAAGCTGGCCGAACATGCGCTGGCGAAGCTGTCGCCGGTGCTTCCCGCCGGTGGGGACTGGACCGCCGGCACGCCGCTGCCCGGGGGCGACATGCCGGGCGCGGACTTCGACGCGTTCCTCGCGGGGCTGATCGCGGCGAGGCCCGGCCTGCCGCCCGCGCTGCTCCATCGCCTTGCCCGCGCCTATGGCACGCGCACGTCGGTGGTGATCGGCGATGCGCGATCGGTCGCCGACCTCGGCCGCTGCTTCGGCGGCGACCTGTTCGCGGCGGAGGTGGAGTATCTCGTCGCGCACGAATGGGCGCGCACGGCGGAGGACATCCTGTACCGCCGCAGCAAGCTGGGGCTGCACGTCCCGGCGGGAACGGCGGCGGCGCTGGACAGCTATCTCGGCCGCGCCGGCGCTGCATGAGGTGACGCGGCTTCGGGGTGACGACCGGCAAGCCCCGAACGCCGTCGCAACCTAGCGCCGCGCGCCGATCAGGCCCGGCGGCGCCCCGCCGGCAAAATGCGCGCGCAGGTTGGCCGCGACCAGCGCCGCCATCGCCGCGCGTGCCTCCACGGTCGCCGATCCCTGATGCGACGACAGCACGACCGTATCGCGGAACAGCGCGTCGGGCACCGCCGGCTCGTCCGCGAACACGTCCAGCCCTGCGCCGGCGATCGTCCCGTCGGCCAGCGCCGCGATCAGCGCCGGCTGATCGACCAGCGATCCGCGCGCGATATTGACCAGCACGCCCTGCGCACCCAGCGCGGCAAGCACCTGCGCATCGACGGCCCCGCGATTGTCCGGTCCGGCGGCGGCGGCGAGGATCAGCACGTCGCTGTCCGCCGCCAGCGTGCGCAGGTCCGGCAGGAATCGCCACGGCACGTCGGGCTTCGGGACCCGCGCGGTGTAGAGCAACTCTGCGGCGAACGGCGCGGCGCGGGCGGCGATCGCTCGCCCGATCGCGCCGAGGCCGTAGATGCCGATCCGCCGGCCCGACGCCCGCCGGGCGAGCGGCACCGCCCAGTCGCCGGCGCGGACCGCACGGTCGTTGGCGGCGATCCGCCGCTCGACCGCGAGCCACAATCCGATCGCGAGGTCCGCGACATCCTCGGTCAGCACGTCCGAAGTGATCGCCAGCACGATGCCGCGCGCGGCGAGCGCCTCCGTGTCGATCCCGTCATGACCGACGCCATGCACCGCGACGATCTCCAGCGCGGGCAGCCGGTCGAGCAATGCGGTGTCGACCCGCATCGCACCGCCGCCGACCAGGGCGCGGATCCGCGCGCGCGGAGCGGCGTCGATGCCGATATGGACGATGAACCCCTCCGTCAGGGCGGGAAGCAGCGTCGCGGGCAGCGGCGACAAGGCGAGGATATCGATCATCCGGCCTCAACGCGCGGCGGGCGCCGATGCTTCCCCCGCGACGGTCAGACGCTCACCTCGCTGCGCTGTCGCCCGTCGGCGCCGAAGATGCGCAGATACCGTTCGATCTCCGCCGCTTCGCCGGTCGCCTTGGCGGGATTGTCCGATAGCTTCACCGCCGGGTGGCCATTGGCGCGCGTCACCTTGGCGACGAGCGAGATCGGCTCCAGCCCAGCCGCACCATCGGGATCGCACCCGCGGAAATCGTTGGTCAGGTTGGTGCCCCAGCCGAAGCTCATCCGCACCCGGCCGTGGAAATGGCGGTAGACGCGCTCGATCGATTCCACGTCCATCCCGTCGGAAAAGATCAGCAGCTTCTCGCGCGGGTCCTGCCCGTGCGCCTGCCACCAGGCGATGATCTGTTCGCCCGCCTCGACCGGCGGCGCGCTGTCCGGGCGGAACCCGGTCCAGTCCGCGACCCAGGCGGGCGCGTCGCGCAGGAACGCCGCGGTGCCGAACGCATCGGGCAGCACGACCAGCAGGTTGCCGCCGTAATGCGCCTGCCATTCCTCCAGCACCCGATAGGGCGCCGCCGCCACGCCGGCGTCGTCCTTGGCCAGCGCCGCCAGCACCATCGGCAATTCGTGCGCGTTGGTGCCGATCGCCTCCAGGTCGTTGTCCATCGCCAGCAGCACGTTGGACGATCCGATGAAGCGGCTGCCCAACCCTTCCTTCAGCGCCTCGACGCACCAGCGCTGCCACAGGAAGCCGTGCCGCCGCCGCGTGCCGAAGTCCGAGATGACGAGGTCGGGCAGGTCGCGCAGCCGCTCCACCTTGTCCCACAGCTTCGCCTTGGCGCGCGCATAGAGCACGTCGAGCGCGAACCGTCCCTTGTCGCGCAGCGCCGCGCGCGCGCGCAGTTCGTTGACGATCGCGAGCGCCGGAATCTCCCACATCGTCGTATGCGTCCACGGCCCCTCGAAGGTCAGCTCGAACTGCCCGTCGACGCGGTGCAGTTGATAGGGCGGCAACTGGAAATCGGCGAGCCAGCGGATGAAATCGCCCGAGAACATGCGCTGCTGGCCATAGAAACTGTTGCCCGCCAGCCAGATCAATTCCTTCTTGGCGAAGCGCACGTTGCGCGCGTGATCCAGCTGCGCGCGCAGTTCGTCCTCGTCGATCACATCGGCCAGCCGCACCGTCGTGCTGCGGTTGATCAGCCGGAACGTCGCGTCGACATCGCCGTGCAGGTGACGGATCATCTGCAACATCAGCAATTTATAAAAATCGGTGTCGAGCAGCGACCGGACGATCGGATCGAGGCGCCAATTGTGATCCCAGGTGCGCGTGGCGATATCGGTGACGGCCATGCTCCGGCTGCTACAGCCACCCGCCGGGCTTTCCAACCGTCACGACCCGCCCTAGCGTATATCCACAACGAGGAGAGCGGGATTGATCAAGGCCGAACGGCGCGAACCGTCGCATACGTTGATCGCCCGCGACCTCGGCATCGCGATCGTCACCGGCCATCATGCCCCGGGCAGCGTCATCCCCGGCGAGATCGAGATCGCGAGCCAGCGCGGCGTCTCGCGCAGCGTGGTGCGCGAAGCGTTGCGGACGCTGTCCGCCAAGGGACTGGTCGAAAGCCGCCCCAAATCGGGCACCCGCGTCCGCGACCGCGCCTTGTGGAACCTGCTCGATCCCGATCTGCTCGCCTGGATGTTCGAAGGCGAGCCGCCCGCCACCTTCGTGCGCAGCCTGTTCCAGTTGCGCATGATCGTCGAACCCGCCGCGGCCGAGACGGCGGCGCTGTCGCGTACCGCCGACCAGCTGACGCGGATGGCGACCGCGCTCGATGCCATGCAGGCGCACGGGCTGGGCACGCCCGAAGGCCAGGCGGCCGACCAGGGCTTCCACAACATCATCCTGGAAGCGACGCACAACGAACTGCTGGTCAGCCTGTCGGGCAGCATCGGCGCGGCGGTGCGCTGGACGACGATCTTCAAATTCCGCGACAGCCGCCGCCCGCGCGATCCCATGCCGCAGCACCGGCGCCTGTACGATGCGATCGCCGCCCGCGACGCCGCCGCGGCCCGCGACGCGACGATCGTCCTGCTGCAACAGGCGCATGAGGATACCGAGCGGCTGCTGCGAAGCTAGGCACGGACGTCGGCACGCCCTCGGCAGGCGCGCATCCCTGACAGCTCATATCGCATCTCGGGGACGTCCGCGCGGATACCCCCGCCTCCGCAGGAAAGACGAACGGGAGAAGGCGCAACGCACGCCCCCCGCCCAATCGTCATCCCGACGAACGTCGGGACCCATGGTCGCGACAAGCCCATGGCGCGAACCGCCACCCGCCGCACGAGCAGGTCCCGACGTGCGCCGGAATGACATTCGCGGCACGTCACCAACCGGCAGCCGTTCCGCCCGCGATCAGTGGTTGTCGCGCGGCAATCCCATCGTCTGGGCGATCCGCTGGTACTTCTCGGCCCCCTCCAGGATCGCACCGGTGTTCATCTGGCCGACGACCGCGCGCTGGATCTCCTGCCACGGCGTCTGCGATGCGGGATAGGCGAAGCCGCCCGCCGCCTCCAGCGCCGCCCGGCGCTCGGCGAGTTCCTCGTCCGGGATCAGCACGTTGGCGGTGCCGGTGTTGAGGTCGATCCGCACCCGGTCGCCGGTCTTGAGCAGCGCCAGCCCGCCCATCGCCGCCGCTTCGGGCGAGGCGTTGAGGATCGAGGGCGATCCGCTGGTGCCGGACTGGCGACCGTCGCCGATGCACGGCAGCGCGGACACCCCTTCGGTGATCAGATAGGCGGGCGGGCGCATGTTCACGACCTCCGCCGCGCCCGGATAGCCGATCGGCCCGGCGCCGCGCATGAACAGCAGGGTTTCGGGCGTGATCCCGGTCGCGGGATCGTCGATGCGGTGGTGGTAATCCTCCGGCCCGTCGAACACCACGGCGGGACCCTCGAACGCGTCGAGGTCGCCGGGATTCGACAGATAGCGCGCGCGGAATTCGGGCGAGATCACGCTGGTCTTCATCACCGCCGCGTCGAACAGATTGCCCGACAGCACGATGAACCCCGCATCCTCGACCAGCGGCTGGTCGTAGGGACGGATCACCTTCTCGTCCTCGATGGCGACGCCGCGGCAATTTTCGCCGATCGTCCTGCCGTTGACGGTCAGCGCGTCCTCATGGATCAGGCCCTGGCCGATCAGCTGGTTGACCACCGCGGGCACGCCGCCCGCGCGGTAATAATCCTCGCCCAGATATTCGCCCGCCGGCTGCAGATTGACCAGCAGCGGCACCTTGTGCCCCTCCGTCTCCCAGTCCTGCAACGGCAGGTCGACGCCGATGTGACGCGCGATCGCCGACAGATGGATCGGCGCGTTGGTCGATCCGCCGATCGCCGAATTGACGCGGATCGCATTGTGGAACGCCGGTTTGGTCAGGATGTCGGAGGGTTTCAGGTCCTCCGCCACCATCGCGACGATGCGCTTGCCGGTCAGGTACGACACCTCCTGCCGGTCGCGATACGGCGCGGGAATCGCGGCGGAGCCGGGCAGCGACATGCCGAGCGCCTCGCACAGCGAATTCATCGTCGTCGCGGTGCCCATCGTGTTGCAATAGCCCGTCGACGGCGCCGACGAGGCGACGAGGCGGATGAACTCCGCGTCGTCGATCTCGCCCGCGGCGAGCAACTGGCGCGCCTTCCACACGATCGTGCCCGAACCGGTGCGCTCGCCCTTGTGCCAGCCGTTCAGCATCGGCCCGACCGACAAGGCGATCGCCGGGATGTTGACCGTCGCCGCCGCCATCAGGCAGGCGGGCGTCGTCTTGTCGCAGCCGATCGTCAGCACGACACCGTCGAGCGGATAGCCGTACAGCGTCTCGACCAGCCCGAGATAGGCGAGATTGCGGTCCAGCCCCGCGGTCGGGCGCTTGCCGGTTTCCTGGATCGGATGGACCGGGAATTCCAGCACGATACCGCCCGCCTCGCGCACGCCTTCTCGCACCCGGTCCGCCAGGACGAGGTGGTGCCGGTTGCACGGGCTGAGGTCGCTGCCGGTCTGCGCGATGCCGATGATCGGCTTGCCCGATTGCAGCTCCTCCAGGCTCAGCCCGAAGTTCAGATACCGCTCCAGGTAGAGCGCGGTCATGTCGATGTTCGCGGGATTGTCGAACCAGGCCCTGGACCGCAGGGAACTGCGCAATTGCGTCATGTTATTTGGCCACCGAAAGCTTGTAGATCATTACGTGACGATACGGCTTGCCGGGATCGACCCGGGCCGAGGCGAAGTCGGGCTTGTTGGGCGAATCCGGAAACTTCTGCGGTTCCAGCGCGATCCCGTCACCCATCCGATAGAGGTGACGCCCCTTGCCGACATAGGTTCCGTCGAGGAAATTGCCGGTATACAGCTGCACGCCCGGCTCGGTCGTCGACACTTCGAGCACCCGGCCGGATACCGGATCCTCCAGCCGCGCGGCGAGGCCCGGCGTGGCGGTCAGCCCCTTGTCGAGCGCGAAATTGTGGTCGTAGCCTTGGCCGACGACGATCTGCGGGTCGCGGCCGTCGCGCACGCCCTCCGCCAGCACGCGGCCGTTGCGGAAATCGAACACCGTGCCCTCCACCGGGCGCAGCGCACCGGTCGGGATCAGGTGGGCATCGACCGGCGTGATCGCCTTGGCCGGAATGGTCAGCCGATGACCCAGCGCGCCCATCGGCGATCCCTCGCCCGACAGGTTGAAGATCCCGTGGTTGGTCATGTTGACCACCGTCGGCTTGTCGGTCGCCGCCCCGAACGTGATGGTCAGCGCGCCGTCGTCGCTCAACGCATAGGTGACCGTGACGTCCAGCTTGCCGGGATAGCCCTGGTCGCCGTCCGCGCTGGTCAGCGTCATCGTCACGCTGCCGTCCTTCACCGCGGCGATCCGCCACAGCCGCTTGTCGAATCCGACCTTGCCGCCGTGCAGCGAATTGACCTTGTCGTTGAGCGGCAGCCGATAGGATTTGCCGTCGAGCGTGAAGGTGCCGCCGCCGATGCGATTGGCATAGCGGCCGACGGTGACGCCGAAGAAATTGGGGTGCGCCTCATAATCCGCGGCATCGTCATAACCGAGCAGCACGTCCGCGATCGCGCCGTTGCGGTCTGGCGCCTTCAACGACTGCAAGGTCGCGCCATAGGTCAGGATGCGCGCCGATACGCCGTTCGCGGCGGTCAGCGTCACCGCCTCGACCGCGCTGCCGTCGGCCAGCGTGCCCGCCGCGTCGCGCCGCGCCGTCGCGGCCTCCGCCGCACCCGCTGCGCCTATCGTCGCCGCGATGACCAACGTCCCGACCAATGCCTTTCGAATCGTCATCCACTCTCTCCCGAACCGCATCGCCGGCATTGACCCGACGTTCGCCGGCTATATAGTCAGACAAATAATAGGGGCGCAAGACGGCCCTGACGGCACATTGGGTGGAGAGGACGAGGATATGGCAGGACCTGTAGGCGGAAACACGGCGGCGCCGGTCGCGACGGGGCCGACCGGCTCCTACGCCAAGGCGTTGAGCCTGCTCGCCAGCCTGTTCTTCATGTGGGGCTTCATCACCGTCATCAACGGCGTGCTGCTGCCCCACCTGCGCTCGGTGTTCGAGCTCGACTATACGCAGACTACGCTGATCGAATCGGTCTGGTTCATCGCCTATTTCTTCGCCTCGATCCCCTCGGCCAAGCTGATCGAGCGGGTCGGTTACCAGCGCGCGATCGTCATCGGGCTGCTGATCATGGCCGCCGGCGCGCTCGGCATGACGCTCGCCGCCAGCCTGCCTTCCTATGGCGTGACGCTCGTCATGCTGTTCGTGATCGCTAGCGGCATCACGTTGCTCCAGGTCGCGGCCAACCCCTATGTCACCGTGATCGGACCGCCCGAGACGGGGTCCTCGCGCCTCAACCTGGTGCAGGCGTTCAACTCGCTCGGCACGACGCTGGCGCCGCTGTTCGCCGGCTATCTGATCCTCGGCCGCAGCCAGAGCGGCACCGCCGCGGCGGGCGCGCAGATCAGCCAGGCGCAGCGCTATGCCGACGCGCATTCGGTGATCCTGCCCTATGTCCTCGTCGCGATCGTGCTCGTCGTGCTCGCGGTGGTGATCGCGCGCTTCCCGTTGCCCTCGCTCGGCGCCGCGACGCAGCGCGCCGCCAAGGCCGATCGTCACCAGCATTCGCTGTGGCGGCATCGCAACCTGACGCTCGGCATCCCGACGATGATCGCCTATCTGCTCGCCGAGATCGGCGTCGCCAACCTGTTCGTCAATTTCGTGTCGCAGCCAGAGATCGCGGCGATCACGCACGAACAGGCGTCGCGCTACCTCTCGCTGCTGTGGGGCGGCATGATGGTCGGCCGCTTCGCCGGCAGCGTCATCATGCAGAAGATCGCGCCGGAACGCGTGCTCGGCGTCTTCGCCTTTGGCGCGCTCGTCGTCGTCGCCGTCGCCACGTTCAGCACCGGGCCGATGGCGATGTGGGCGCTGATCGCGGTCGGGCTGTTCCACTCGATCATGTTCCCGACGATCTTCACGCTGGCGATCAAGGGCCTGGGGCCGCTGACCGAAGAAGGGTCGGGGCTGATGATCATGGCGATCGCCGGCGGCGCGCTGGTCGTGGTGCAGGGCTGGCTCGCCGATCGCTACGGCCTGCAGAATTCGTTCTTCCTCACCATGGCGTGCGAAGTGGTCGTGCTCGCCTATGCGCTGTGGGGCGCGAAGACGACGGTCGATCTCGGCACCCCCCAGCCCGAGTGATGGCGGACGGCGTGACGGCGATGGATGCGGTGATCGGTGTCGACTGGGGCACCACCAACCGGCGCGCCTACCGGATCGAGGCGGACGGCAGCGTGTCGGACGTCCTGCGCGACGGATCGGGCGTGCTGGCGATGGGTGCGGAGGATTATCTTCCCGCCATCGCGGCGCTGCGCGCGCGGTTCGGGGCGCTGCCGGTGATCGCCGCCGGCATGGTCGGATCGACGCGCGGCTGGCACGAGGCGGCCTATGTCCCCGCCCCCGCCGACCTCGCCGCGCTCGCCGCCGCGGCGCTGCGGATCGGGCACGCCGATGTCACGATCGTGCCGGGCGTCTCGCTGCTCGCCGACGCGCCGCAGGGTGGCGTCCGCGCCGACGTGATGCGCGGTGAGGAGGTGCAGGTGCTCGGCGCCATCGCCGCCGGCATCGCCCCCACCGATGCGACCGTCTGCCAGCCGGGCACGCACAACAAGTGGATCGTGACGCGGGATGCGCGGATCGTCGATGTCGCGACGGTCATGACCGGCGAATTGTTCGCGCTGCTGAAGGCGCATGGCATCCTCGCCGGGATGCTCGACGGCCCCGTCGCGGATGGTCCCGCCTTCCGCGCCGGCCTCGCGCGCGGCGCCGGTGCGCGCGACCTCGGCACCGCGCTGTTCGGCGTGCGCGCGGCGGTGCTGCTCGGCCAGTGCGCGCCCGACGATGCCGCCGCTTATGCCAGCGGTGTGCTGATCGGTTCGGACGTCGGCGCCCGCGATCTGACCGGCGTCACCGTCCATCTGCTCGCCGAAGGCGCGTTGGCGACGCTCTATACCGCCGCGATCGAGGCGGTCGGCGGCACGGTGGTGGCGATCGACGCGACCGCCGCATTCGTCGCCGGCATCCACCACCTGCACCGCCACCTCGCCTGAGATGGCCGCGCCCGATGCCGTCGTCCGCACGCATGGCGGACCACGCGGTCGCTACGACGGCCGCCGCGGCGCGCGCCCACGGACAGGCGCACCCGCGCATGGCGGCGCCCGTTCCGGCGAAGACCTGATCCGCCACCGCCCCGCCACCCTTCAGACAGCCCCCTCGGAGTATAGCCGATGACCGATCCCGCGGCCCGTTTCGCCGCTGCCTTCGCCGCCTGCCCGCTGGTCGCGGTGCTGCGCGGCCTCACCCCCGACGAAGCCGCACCGGTCGGCGACGCGCTGGTCGATGCCGGCTTCACCCTGCTCGAAGTGCCGCTCAATTCGCCCGATCCGCTGGTCAGCATCGCCGCCATGGCGAAGCGCTATGCCGGTCGCGCGGTCGTCGGCGCGGGCACCGTGCTCACCACCGACGCCGTCGCGGCGGTCGCGGACGCCGGCGGCGAACTGATCGTCTCGCCCAACACCGATGTCGATGTGATCCGCGCCTCGGTCGCGCGCGGGCTCATATCGCTGCCCGGCTATTTCACGCCGAGCGAGGGCTTCGCCGCGCTCGCCGCCGGTGCGCACGGGCTGAAGCTGTTTCCCGCCGAAGGGGCGTCGCCCGCCTTCCTGAAGGCGCAGCGCGCGGTGCTGCCCAGACACGTTCGCGTCCTCGCGGTCGGCGGCATCGCCCCCGACACGATGGCGCCGTGGCGCGCCGCCGGGGCGGACGGCTTCGGCCTCGGCTCCAACCTCTATCGCGCCGGCAAGCCGGTCGCCGACGTCGCGCGCGACGCCGCCGCATTCGTTTCCGCAGTAAAGGCCCTCGCATGACCCACGCTCGCCTCCTCCAGCATCGCCAGCCCGACGGCACCCGCCGCGTGATCCTCGCCGAAGAGGATGCCCACGTCCTCACCGGCGTCGCCACCACGCGCGAACTCGCCGCCCTCGCCATTGCGGCGGGCACGTCGCTGCTCGACGCCGCCCGCGCCCGCCGCTCGGACGAAACCGTCGATCCCGCCGCCGCGCTCGCCGCCGGCGAACTGCTCCCCGCGATCGACCACGCCGACACGGCACGGCTGATGCTCGCGGGCACCGGCCTCACCCACCTCGGCTCGGCATCGGGCCGCGACGCGATGCACAAGGCTGCCGCCTCGGGCCAGCAGACCGATTCGATGCGCCTGTTCCTCGAAGGGATCGAGGGTGGCCGCCCCGCCGATGGACAGGTCGGCGCACAGCCCGAATGGTTCTACAAGGGCGACGGCCAGTCGCTCGTCGCGCCCGAAGCGCCGCTGATCAGCCCCGCCTTCGCGCAGGACGGCGGCGAGGAGCCCGAACTCGCCGGCATCTACCTGATCGGCGAAGACGGGACGCCGTTCCGCCTCGGCGTCGCGCTCGCCAACGAATTCAGCGATCACGTCACCGAACGCCATAATTATCTGTGGCTTGCGCATTCCAAGCTGCGTGTCGCCTCGCTCGGTGCGGAATTGCTGCTCGGGGAACCGCCCGCGGATATCCGGGGCACCAGCCGCATCGAACGCGAAGGCGCGACGATCTGGGAAAAACCGTTCCTCACCGGCGAGGCGAACATGTCGCACAGCCTCGCCAACCTCGAACATCACCACTTCAAATACGCCGCTTTCCGCCGCCCGGGCGACATTCACGTCCACTTCTTCGGCACCGCCACCTTGTCGTGCGCCGACGATGTCCGGACGCAGGACGGCGACGTGTTCGCGATTCAGGCGGCGCCCTTCACGCTGCCCCTGCGCAACACGCTGACCACCGCCGCCGCGTCCCCCGTCACGGTAAAGCCGCTGTGAGCCAGCCGATCCGACTGGCGCTGGTCGGCATGGGCAAGATCGCCCACGACCAGCACGTCCCCGCCATCGCCGGCAATGCCGACATCGCGCTCGTCGCGACGGTCAGCCGGCACGGAGACGGTATCGAGGGAACGCCCCACTTCCACGATCTCGACGCGCTGATCGCGAGCGGGATCGCGATCGAGGCGGTGGCGCTGTGCACCCCGCCGCAGGTCCGCCGCGCCATCGCGATGCAGGCGATCGCGCAGGGCTGGCACGTCTTCCTCGAAAAGCCGCCCGGCGCGACGCTGGCCGAGGTCGCGCAACTGCAAGCCGCGGCCGACGCGGCGGGGGTCAGCCTGTTCGCCAGCTGGCACTCGCGCTACGCACCCGGCGTCGAACCGGCGCGCGCCTTCCTGGCGGATGCCGCCATCGCCAGCGTGACCGTGACCTGGCGCGAGGATATCCGCGTCTGGCATCCGGGCCAGGCGTGGATCCTCGAAGCGGGCGGCTTCGGCGTGTTCGATCCCGGCATCAACGCGCTGTCGATCGTCACCCGCATCCTGCCGCGCGCCTTCTTCGTGACCGAGGCGGATCTGGATTTCCCCGCCAATTGCGATTCGCCGATCGCCGCGCGGGTGCGGTTCACCGACGACGCCGGCCTGCCGATCGCCGCCGATTTCGACTTCCGTCAGGAAGGGCCGCAAAGCTGGGACATCGTCGTCGCCACCGATGCCGGCACGCTGACGCTGCACGACGGCGGCGCGCGCCTCGTCCTGCCCGACGGCACCGAACCGTCGCAATCCGAAGCGTTGCACGGCGAATATGCCGGGCTGTACGCCCGCTTCGCCGCGATCGTCCGCACTGGCGAAAGCGACGTCGACATCGCCCCGCTCCGCCACGTCGCCGACGCCTTCCTGCGCGGCCGTCGCCATGTGGTCGAGGCCTTCATCGAATAGCGGCGACACGGCGAGGCGGCGGGGGCCCTCGCCCGCCTCGCCGTCATCCCGACGAAAGTCGGGCCCCATGGACACGCCGACAACGGCATCGAAGAACCAGCCCAGTCCCCCGCAAGTCCACGGACGTGGCGAACGATGAAGGACGCACACCCGTGCGCCCTTCTTCTCCGCGCACCCTTCTTCTCCTCGCCTCCGCGCCTCCGCGCGAACACCCCTTCTCCGCCCCGCCAGCCGCCCGCCGCGATCCAAACGCCGACGAAGCGATCGGCCGCACATACCGGCTGGCAATGTTGGACGACCCGTGACACCCGGAACGCATGTCGCCCGCGCCGTCCCACGCCGCACGCCTTCCCGTTTCGATTCAAACATTGCGACCAGCCATTACAGGCGCGACGTGTCGGCAACTTCGGCAACTTTGGAACCGGCGGTATGCCCGCACGCCGTCGCCGAATCGGCCGCGGTCAGCGCAGCGCCAGGGCCGCCGCCTCGCCGATCGCCGCATAAACCGCATCCAGATCCGCGTCTCCGATGCAATAAGGCGGCATCACGTACACGGTGTTGCCCAGCGGCCGCAGCAACAGGTCCCGCTCCCGGAAGAAGGCGAGCAGGGTCGGGCCGAGCGCGGACAGATAATCCGCCGCCGCCATGCCCAGGTCGACCGCCGCGATCGTCCCCAGCGCCCGCGCGTTGCGCACGCCGGCCAGCGCCTCGATCCGCGCGCGCTGCCGCTGCGCCAGATCGGCGACCCGCGCCAGGACGGGCTCCTCCTCCCAGATCGCGATATTCGCCACCGCCGCGGCACAGGCGATCGGGTTGGCGGTGTAGCTGGACGAATGGAACAGCATCCGCGCGCGATCCGCCGCATAATGCGCCTGATAGATCGCCTCGCTCGCCATCGTCACTGCCAGCGGCACGGCGCCGCCGGTCAACCCCTTGGACAGGCACAGGATATCCGGCACCACGTCCGCCTGTTCACAGGCGAGCAGCGTGCCCGTCCGGCCCCAGCCGGTCATCACCTCGTCCGCGATGAACAGCACGCCATGCGCGGCGCAGATCGCGCGCATCTGCGCCAGCACCGCAGGCGGATAGATCAGCATGCCCCCCGCCCCGCAGATCAGCGGTTCGACGATCAGCGCCGCCGGTGCCGCCCGGCACGCGGCCTCCAGCGCATCCAGCGTCGCCTGCTCGGCCCCTTCGGCCGGAAAGGGGATCGTCGCGACGTCGAACAGCAACGGCGCATAGGCGCGGTTGAACGCGCCGCGCGCGCCGACCGACATCGTGCCGATCGTGTCGCCGTGATAGCCGTGTTCGAGCACCAGGATCCGGTGGCGCGGCTCGCCCCGGTTCAGCCAGTAACCCAGCGCCATCTTCAGCGCGACCTCGACGCTGGTCGATCCCGAATCGGAGAAGAACACACGCGTCAGCGCCGGGGGCATCAGCCGCAACAGCCCCGCCGCCACCGCTTCCGCCGCCTCGTGCGTCCAGCCGGCGAAGATGATCTGGTCCATCCGCGCCGCCTGGTCGGCGATCGCCGCCATGATCCGCGGATGACCGTGGCCGTGCGTCGTCACCCACCAGGACGATATCGCATCGACGATCCGCCGCCCGTCGCGGGTATGCAGCGCCGCGCCCTCCGCCCGGACGACCATCGGGATCGGCTCGCCCAGCCCGTGCTGGGTGAACGGATGCCAGATCGGCGAGGTCATGCGAAATCCTCCGTCGCGAAGCCGGCGGCGAACGCCCGTGCCAGCGCATCCGCATCGAGCGTCGTCAACCGCGCCAGCCGGCCCAGCCGCCGCACCGCGCCGATGCGGCAGATCGTCGCCTCGCTGTCCTCCTGCGCATCGCCGCTGAACGCGACGCCCAGGATCGGCACGCCCCGCGTCCGCAACGCCTCGATGCTGAGCAGGCTATGATTGATCGTGCCGAGCGCCGTGCGCGCGACCAGCACGACCGGCGCCCGCCAGCGCGCGAACAGGTCGGCATAGAGCAGCCAATCGGACAGCGGCACCAGCACGCCGCCCGCGCCCTCGACCACCAACGTGCCCGCGACCGCCGGCAGCGCGAGCCGGTCCGGGTCGATGGTCACGCCGTCGATCGCCGCCGCGCGATGCGGCGAACAGGGCGTCGCCAGCCGATAGGCCTCGGGCAGCACCCGCGTCACGCCCAGCCGGCGCACCGTGTCGCCGTCGCCGGCGTCGGTGCCGCTGCCCGGCCCGGCCTGCACCGGCTTCCAATAGGTCGCGCCGAGCGCGGCGGTCAGCGCGGCGGCGAACACCGTCTTGCCGACATCGGTGTCGGTGCCGGTCACCACGATCGTGCGCGTCATCGCAGCGCCTCCGCCAGCCCATGGATCGCCGCTTCGTCGACGTTGCAGGTGATCGACACGCGCAGCCGCGCCGTGCCCTCCGGCACGGTCGGCGGCCGGATCGCGCGCACGTCGTGGCCCCCCGCCCGCGCTCGCTCCGCCAGCGTCACCGCGGCCCCGTCCGCGCCGACGATCACCGGCAGGATCTGCGATCCCGTCGCCAGCCCCAGCGCGCGTTCGGCGACCCCGACCAGCGCCCACAATCGCGCCTGCCGCTCCGGCTCGTCGACCAGGCAGCGCAGCGCCGCGCGCACCGCCGCCGCCACCAGCGGCGACGGCGCGGTGGAAAAGACGAAGCCCCGCGCCCGGTTGATCAGCATCGCGCGCAGCACCTGCGGCACGCACAACAAGCCGCCCTCCGCGCCCAGCGCCTTGCCGCAGGTGTGCAGG
Organism: uncultured Stakelama sp.; assembly: GCA_964419295.1. GTDB lineage: Bacteria > Pseudomonadota > Alphaproteobacteria > Sphingomonadales > Sphingomonadaceae > Sphingomonas. The sequence continues at coordinate 38,099 of CAYQPM010000007.1, forward strand.
GTCACGACGTTCTCGCGGCCGTGCAGGGCTGCGGCGAGGCCGCGCCCGCCCTCGCCGAACACGCCGGTGGCATGCGCCTCGTCGACCAGCAGCATCGCCTGATGCCGGTCCGCCACGCCAACCAGATCGCCGAGCGGCGCGCGATCGCCGTCCATGCCGTACAGGCTTTCGACCGCGATCCACGGCGTGCCGGTGCCGCCGCCTGCCCGCCAGCGACGGATCGCATCCTCGAACGCATCCGCATCGTTATGCGCCACCCCGATCCGCGGCGCGCGCCCCAGCCGCATCCCGTCGTGCGCGCTGGCGTGGACCAGCGCATCGTGCACCACCAGATCGCCCGGCTGCGGCAGCGTCGCGAACGCGGCGACGTTGGCGGCATAGCCATTGGCGAAGAACAACGCCGCCTCGCTGCCGAAATGCGCCGCCGCCTCCGCTTCCAGCGCCTCGTGTTCCGGATCGTTGCCGCGCAGCAGCCGCGAACCGCCCGATCCGATGGCCACGCCGCGGTCGAGCGCCGCCGACACCGCCTCGCGCAGCCGCGGCGACGCGCCCAGCCCCAGATAGTCGTTCGAGGTGAAGTCGGCACCGGCCCGGCTCCGAAGGCTCCGCAGCCGGTCGGCGGCATCCAGCCGCGCCAGATCATCGCGATAGAATTGCAGCATCGCGCCGCGTCTAACGCCAATATGGCCGAGCGCCAGCGCCCGATCGCCGCTGGCGTTGATCGCGGTGCATCCGTTAGGCAGCAGCCGCGTTACCGACGCCCGGTCACGCTGAGGGGAAATACGACATGATCTTGCGGCTAGCCATGGCAGCCACGCTGGCGGCGGCGATCCCCGCCGCCGCCGCGACACAGGGCCCCCCGCCTGCCGACGGCGCGGGCGCGCGCACCATCCTGTTCATCGGCAACAGCTTTACGCAGGGCGCGCATTCGGCGGTGCGCAACTGGCATGCGCACCGCGTCACCGATCTGAACGGGGCGGGCTATGGCGGCGTGCCCGCGCTGTTCGAGGAATTCACCGAAGAGGCGGGGCTGCGCTACGCCGTCAGCCTGGAAACCCAGGGCGGCCAGAGCCTCACCTTCCATTACGACCAGCGGCGGCAGCTGTTCGACCGGCCGTGGGATGTCGTCGTGCTGCAGGAATACAGCACGCTCGATCGCGAACGGCCGGGTGACGCCACCCGCTACATCCGCGCGGTGGGACAGCTCGCATCGCTGTTCCGCGTGCGCAACCATGCCGTGAAGGTCGACCTGATGGCGACATGGACCCGCGCCGACGAAACCTACCAGCCGCAGGGTCATTGGTATGGGCGACCGGTATCGGCAATGGCCGACGACCTGCGCGCCGCCGCCGATCGCGCGCGGCGGACGAACCGCGCGGTCACCGGCGTCATCCCGGTCGGCCAGGCGTGGAACCGCGCCTTCGCGGCGGGTATCGCGGACGCCAATCCCTATGACGGGATCACCTACGGCCAGACCAACCTCTGGTCGTTCGATCATTATCACGCGAGCGTCGCGGGCTATTATCTCGAAGCGCTGGTGACCTTCGGCCAGATCACCGGCGTCGATCCGCGCACGCTGGGCCGCGGCGAGCGCGCGGCCGACGAACTGGGCCTGTCACCCGATCACGCCGCCGCGCTGCAAGCCATCGCGCACGAACAGCTGGCGGCGCGCTGAGGTGGCGTGTCGCGACGCCCCGTCTCCGACATACGCCGGAACCGGGGCGGGCACGACGGCCCGCCGTTCAGACGCGCATCGGCATCAGGACGTAGAGCGCGGGCGCCTTGTCGTTTTCGCGGATCAGCGTCGGCGCGGCCGCATCGTTCAGATGCACCTCGACCACGTCACCGTCGATCTGTCCCAGAATGTCGAGCAGATAGCGGCTGTTGAAGCCGATCTCGAACGGCATCGCCGCATAGTCGCCGGGCACTTCCTCGGCCGCCGTGCCGTTTTCCGGGCTGGTTACCGACAGCGTGATCTTGTCGCGGTCCAGCGCCATCTTCACCGCGCGGGTCTTCTCGGTGGCGATCGTGGACACCCGGTCCACGCCCTCTTCGAAGCTGCGCGGGTCGAGCTTCAGGATCTTGTCGTTCGCGGTCGGGATGACGCGCGAATAATCGGGGAACGTGCCGTCGATCAGCTTCGACGTCAGCACCGCCTGCCCCAGGTCGAACCGGATCTTGGTGCCCGACAGCGACACGCCGACCGATCCGTCGACCTCGTCGAGCAACTTGCGCAGTTCGGCGACGCATTTGCGCGGCACGATCACGTCGGGCATCCCCGCCGCACCGTCCGGCCGGGGCAGCGTGACCCGCGCCAGCCGATGGCCGTCGGTCGCCGCCGCCTTCAGCGTCGGTTCGCTCGCATCGTCCTGTACGTGCAGGAAGATGCCGTTCAGATAATAGCGCGTCTCTTCGGTGGATATCGCGAAGCGGGTCTTGTCGATGATCTGCTTCAGCGTTTCCGCCGGCATCTCGAATTGCGTCGGCAGCTCGCCCTCGGCGATCACCGGGAAATCGTCGCGCGGCAGCGTGCCGAGCGAAAAGCGCGCGCGGCCCGCGACGATCGACATCCGACCCTCGGCCGCGTGCAGCTGCACCTGGCTGCCCTCGGGCAGCTTGCGTGCGATGTCGAACAGCGTGTGCGCCGACACGGTGGTCGATCCGGGCTGGTCCACCGCGGCCAGGATCGATTCGTTGATCTGGAGATCGAGGTCGGTCGCCATCAGCCGCAGCTGCCCCTCGGCGGTCGCCTCCAGCAGCACGTTCGACAGGATCGGAATGGTGTTGCGCCGCTCCACCACGGACTGGACATGGCTCAGCCCCTTGAGGAGCGTTGCGCGTTCGATCGTCGCCTTCATGAATCGTACCCCCGTCCCCCGAGTCCGGGGCGTGTCCCGCCTGTCCTACCCACGAAAAAGGGGTCGGAGCAAGCACTCCGACCCCTCGGGCGATTCCGGTTAACAGCGCGTTACCGGCACACGGACCGGAGCCGCCTGCGATCAGAAGCGCATGCCGACGCCGGCGACGACCTGATGGCGGTCGGCATCGATGTCGTAGCTGCCGGTCGGGCCGTTCGCGCTGCCGTAGTTCGAATAGCGGTATTCGCCCTTGATATAGGTATTGGCGCCGAGCTGGTGCTCGAGGCCGGCGCCCAGGCGAAAGCCCTCCAGATCGGCGTGATCGCGCGTGCTCGCGGTGCCCGCGTCGTAGCGCGTCTCGACGCGCGCATTGGTGTAGCCGGCCTTGGCATAGGCCATCGTCGACGGGTTGAGCGGGAAGCCGACGCGTCCGCCGACGTAGATGTCGCGGCCCATGCCGACGCGGAAGCGGTCGCCGGGGGTGATCAGGTTGTTGGCGCGCGTATCGGTGGTCGATCCGGTCAGTTCGCCTTCGGCGCCGACGACGAGATTGTTGAGCTGCACGTCGTAACCGACCGCGCCGCCATAGACGATTCCATCGTTCGACGAATGGCCGTCGCGCAGGGCGTCATAGCCGGCGACGCCTTCGATGCGCAGGCCGGTGAACGGCGCCTGCGTGGTCTGGGCGATGGCCGGGGTGGCGACGATGCCGGCAGCGACGGCGGCGAGGATGAGGGTACGCATAAGCAACTCCATGACAGCCATCCCGACTGCGGGATGGACGGCTCCAATGGTCGAACCGGACGCGCGTTGCATGAACCTCAGCTAAACGCGGAAAACCGTTGCTTTTGCGCCACAGCGACCCGACACCGGCGCGATGCACCTGCCCCCATCACCCCGCCGGGGCCGCGACTTCATCGCCCGTCACGGCGAAACCGTGTTCAACGCCGCGCAGCGCTTGCAGGGCGATCATCCGCATACGCCGCTGACCCGTGCGGGCTTCGCCCAGGCGGACGAGATGGGCCGGGCACTGCGGGCGCTGCTCGGCCCGCGCCCTGCGCTGACCCTGTGGGCGTCGCCGACCGGCCGGGCTTTGCAGACGCTGGCGGTGATCGCGGAGCATCTCGCGCTCGACTGGCACGACACGCGCACCGACGCGCGGCTGGGGGAGATCGGGATGGGCAGCTGGGGCGGCCGCTATTATGCCGATGTTATCGGCGAGGTCGGACCCGTGGTGACCCGCGAAGGCCTGCTCCGCCCCGCGCCGGACGGCGAGGATTATCACCAGATCGCCGCCCGCGTGTCCGGCTGGCTCGCCGACACCCAAGACGATCCCGGCGACCGGCTGGTGATCATGCACGGCATCTCCAGCCGCGTCCTGCGCGGCGTGATGACCGGCGCCGACCCGCATGCGGACTGGGGCGCCCCGATCGCCGGCGGCTTGCCGCAAGGGTCGCTGGTGCTGGTCGAATCGGGGCGCGAATCGGTTGCGCACCTCGGTACGGGGCACGCGCCGGCGTGAGGATGCTGTTGGCCGCCCTGCTGATCGCCATGTTGATCGCGGCGCCGGCGGCGGCCCGTGACACGATCGGTGTCTACAGGAACTGGGGTGCCTTTCGCGATGCCGTTCCGGCGCGCTGCTATGCGATCGCGCGACCGGTGAAGGCGGGCGGCACCACCACCGGCTGGGCGAGCGTCGCCACCTGGCCGGGACGCGGCCTGCAATCGTCGCTCCACGTCCGGTTGTCGCGGCCCCGCGACCGCTCCGCCCCCGTCACGCTGACCATCGGCGAACGCCGGTTCGACCTCGCCGCCAACGGCCTCGACGCCTGGGCGACCGACGCGGCCGGCGATCATGCGCTGGTCGCCGCGCTCCGCTCCGGCCGCAGCATGAGCATCGAGGCGGTCGCGGCGGGCGGGCGACCCTTTGCCGACGTGTATCTGCTCGCCGGCGCCGCGACGGCGATCGACGCGGCGGCACTGGCGTGCGTGCGATAGCGGCCCTCGCCCGCCAGACCCGAAGGCCGGCAGCGGCGGGATGGAAATTCGCGCCATTTTCGTCTATATGCCCGTGATGCTCGACAGCGTTGCCCCGCCCATGCCCATTCCGGGCCACATCGACCCTGTGCCCGTGCCCCGCGCGAAGACCTTCCGCGAAGACGGCAGGATCGACCTGATCGGCCTCGGCAAGGACGCGCTGCGCCAGACGCTGCTCGACGCGGGGATGGAGCTGCGCCAGGCGAAACTGCGGTCGAAACAGATCTGGCACTGGCTGTACAATCGCGGTGCGACCGAATTCGCGCAGATGAGCGACATCTCGAAGACCATGCACCCGTGGCTCGAACAGCGGTTCGTGATCGGTCGGCCGGAAGTGATCGAGGCGCAGGTGTCGACCGACGGCACGCGCAAATGGCTGCTCCGATCGCCGGACGGGCAGGATTACGAGGCGGTGTTCATCCCCGATGCGGATCGCGGCACGCTGTGCGTGTCGAGCCAGGTCGGCTGCACGCTCAACTGCCGCTTCTGCCACACCGGCACGATGCGGCTGGTGCGCAACCTGACCGCGGGCGAGATCGTCGGCCAGGTCATGCTGGCGCGCGACGCGCTGGGCGAATGGCCGAGCCAGCCTGAAGGCCGCATGCTCACCAACATCGTGATGATGGGCATGGGCGAACCGCTCTACAATTTCGATGCGGTGCGCGATGCGCTCAAGCTGGTGATGGACGGCGACGGCCTCGCCCTGTCGAAGCGGCGGATCACGCTCAGCACCAGCGGCGTCGTGCCGATGATGGCGCGCGCCGGCGAGGAGATCGGCGTCAACCTGGCGGTGTCGCTGCACGCGGTGACCAAGGAGGTGCGCGACGAGATCGTGCCGCTCA
>CAYQPM010000008.1:0-42031 GCA_964419295.1 uncultured Stakelama sp.
CCGCGAGCGCCAGCACGCCGCCCTCGCCGTGATTGTCGGCGCGCATCAGGAACAGGACGTATTTCACCGTCACGATCAACGTAAGCGTCCACAGAGCCAGGCTGAGCACGCCCAGGATCTCGCTGGGATCGATCCCATCCGCGGCCGATTGGCCCAGCGCCTCGCGAAACGCGTAGAGCGGGCTGGTGCCGATATCGCCGAACACGACGCCGATGGCGCCGATGGTCAGGCCGATGAGGGCGGGATGTGGCGGATGTTCGTGGGAAACGGGTGCTTGGACGGCGGGCGACATGGCGCGCGACTACCCCCTGAAATAACCCTCCCGGCGGGAGGACGGCGCGCTTTACGCCTATCCACCGGCTAAGCAAGCAAATTGTTTTGCACCGCACAAACGCCTGAAACGGCAGGCGATCCGCTTGATCGGCGGCGCCTTTGCAGGCAAGGCGGCGCCATGGTTCCCTTTTCGTTCGGCGGTCACGCGCTTTGTGCCTTACCGGAGGGTGCGTTGCTGTGGCCGGCGCGGCGGGCACTGCTCGTCGCCGATCTGCACTTCGAAAAGGCGAGCTGGTTCGCCGCACGCGGGCAGATGTTGCCGCCCTATGATTCCCTCGCGACCCTGGCCGATCTCGCCCGGCTGGTGCACGCGACCGGCGCGGAGGAATTATGGTGCCTCGGCGACAGCTTCCACGACAGCGACGGCTGCGAACGCTTGCCCGCCGAAGCGCAGATCCGCCTGCGCGCGCTGACCGAGCGACTTCGCTGGACATGGATCACCGGCAATCACGACCCCGACCTGCGCGATCGCTGCGGGGGCGAGGTTGCCGACGAAGCCGAGGTCGATGGGTTGATCCTGCGTCACGAAGCCGATCCGCGCGACGCCCGCCCGGAACTGTCGGGTCATTTCCATCCCAAGCTGCGCATCCACGTCCGTGGCAAACAGGTCGCACGCCGCTGCTTCGTCGCGACCGAGCGCAAGATCGTGCTGCCGGCATTCGGCGCGCTTACCGGCGGCCTCGATGTCGATCATCCCGCCTTGGTGAAGGCGGTCGGACGCGGCGCGGAAGCGCTGGTGCCGGTGGAGCAACGACTGTTGCGGTTCCCCATCGCAGCCTGATCCGCCGCGCCGGCACCAGTCAGGCAAACCCGGACTATCGGTACAGCGTCGGAAACCCCGCCCGGAATGCCGCCACCTTCGGCTTGTCCCAATGGACGATATAGGGGTGGTTCGGATTGCGATCGTAGAAATTCTGGTGATAGGCCTCGGCCGGGTAGAAACCGCCCTGCTCGATCCGCGTGACGATCGGGCCGGAAAAGCTTTTAGCAGCGCCGAGCTGTGCGATGTACGCGCGGGCAACTGCCGCCTGCTGCGCATTTTGCGGGAAGATCGCCGATCGATAGCTCGGCCCGCTGTCCGGCCCCTGACGGTTCAACTGGGTCGGATCGTGCGCGATCGAAAAATAGACCCGCAGCAGCGTGGCATAGCTGACCTGCGCCGGATCGTAGACCACGCGCACCGATTCCGCATGACCCGTCGCTTCGGTCGAAACCTGATCGTAGGTAGCGGTGTTCGGCTTGCCGCCAGCGTAGCCAGCGGTCACGGATTTCACACCCTTCACATGTTCGAACACCGCTTCCATGCCCCAGAAGCAACCACCGGCGAAGACCGCCGTCTGTGGTCCGCCCGTGACGGGAACGTCGATTTTGGCGGCAGGGATCGGCACGGCCCGTTCCGCCTCGGCGAAGCCCGTCGATGCGAAAACCGCGGCAGCGACGCCGGCGAGTGGCAGCAGAATCTTCATCATGCCAGCAAGATGGGGACGCGGACGACCCACACCAAGGTCAGCGCGCAACCGCGACGATGGGCGATGCCGCAGGAACGGGCTGCGGCGATTGCGCGCTCGCCGGCTGGAGCGTGACGACACCGACCGCGCCGATGGCGAAGCCGCCGACGAATTGCCAAAAGAAGCCGCTCTTGATGACCTTGCGCATGACGCACCCGTTCGTTGTGACGAGCGGAGCTACGCAGCCCCACCCCGTTCGGATGCCGAGATCGTCTCTGCGGCACCCATTCTCAATGTCGTTTATAGAAACGGTGAATTAACGGCGCGTGGCAGCGCCGTTCATCGGACGTAATCTACCGCTAAACCCGAGGATGGTGCTGACGCCCCAGCAACCCGGGACGCAGCCGATTACTTCAGATCCGCACAAGCCTTCTGGATACGCGTGCACGCCTCGCGCAGCAGATCGTCCGAAGTGGCATAACTGATCCGCATCGCCGGGGAGAGGCCGAAGGCCGTACCCTGCACCGCCGCGACCTTCGCATCGTCGAGCAGATAACCGACGAACGCCTCGTCCGTATCGATCAAGCGGCCGGACGGCGTCGATTTGCCGATCAGTTCCGCAAACGACGGATAGACATAGAAAGCGCCTTCGGGGAGCGGGCAGTGCATGCCGTCGATCTGGTTCAGCATCGATACGACCAGATCACGCCGCCCCTGGAACGCGGCCGCGCGGTCCTTCAGGAAATCCTGCGGCCCGTTCAGCGCCGCCACCGCCGCCGCCTGGGCGATCGAGCAGGGGTTGCTGGTCGATTGCGACTGCAGCTTGGCCATCGCCTTGATCAGCCACGATGCTCCCGCCGCGAAGCCGATGCGCCAGCCGGTCATCGCATAGGCTTTGGAACAGCCGTTCACGGTCAGCGTCCGCTCGTACAGTTCCGGGCACACTTCGGCGATCGTCGCGAACCGGAAGTCGTCATAGACGATGTGTTCGTACATATCGTCGGCGAACACCCAGACGTGCGGATGACGTGCCAGCACCGCACCCAGCGCCTTCAACTCGTCCACCGAATAGGCGGCGCCGGTCGGATTGGAGGGCGAATTGAGGATCACCCACTTCGTCCGCGGGGTGATGGCGGCGTCGAGCGCCTCGGGCGACAGCTTGTAATCCTGTTCGGGACCGGCGACCGCGAATACCGGCGTGCCCCCTGCGAATTGTACGACGTCGGGGTAGCTCACCCAATAGGGCGCGGGGATCACCACCTCGTCGCCGGGGTTCACCGTCGCCACGATCGCGTTGAACAAGGTATGCTTGCCGCCGACGTTCACCGTCACCTGATCCGTCGTATAGGTCAGGTGATTGTCGCGGGCGAACTTGGCGATGATCGCCTGCTTGAGTTCGATCGTGCCGTCGACGTTCGTGTATTTGGTCTTGCCGTCGCGGATGGCGGCGATCGCCGCCTCCTTGACGAAATCGGGCGTGTCGAAGTCCGGCTCGCCAGCGCCGAGCCCGATCACATCGACGCCCGCGCGCTTCAATTCCATCACGCGGCTGGTGATGGCGAGCGTCGGGGACGGGCTGATGCGGCCGAGGGCGGCGGAGGGCTTCATGGCAGACAGGCCTTATGGCGAAAGAACGCGCGCCCTATAGCGACAGCGCGTCCCCTTTCGCAATCGCAACCACCGCCGGCATCAGCCCGCGCAGCGCATTTCCGACAAAAAATTGCCCGCCGAGATCACCCGGCGACAGATCCGTTTCGAAAGCGCGTGTCGAATCAATCAATTGTGAGCGAAGCACACCGGGCAACAGCCCGGCATCGAGTGGAGGCGTGCGCAACTTGCCATCCGGCGATGCGACGAACAACGAAGTAAAGCTGCCTTCGGTCAGCCGTCCATCGGGTCGCACGAACACCACTTCGTCCGTGCCCGCAGCGATCCGTGCCGCATCGTAGAAGCCGCGATCACTGGTCTTGTGCCGCAACCGGAAATCGCTGGTCGCGACCGGCAGCGGCACGATTGCGACCTGCAGCGGCCGGTCCAGCACTGCCGGCATCGGCGCCACTTCCACCGCGATCGCTCCGCTCTGCGCCAGCAACAGCCGGATCCGCGCCCGCTCCCGCAGGCGAAAGGTCGCCGCCTGCAACTCGTTGCGTGCCGAGTGCCGATCGAAGCGGAAGCCCAGCGCGGCCGCGCTTGCCGTCAACCGCGCGAGGTGGCGTTCGAGCAGCGCAAGCCCGTCTTCGGGATGGAACCGCATCGTTTCGATCAGGTCGAGCGGTCGCTGACCGGCGGTGACGAAGGCGCCCTTGGCCTGCACCTCCGCCCATTCCTCGTCCGCGCGACTGTCGGCGACGATCCCCGATCCCAGTCCCAGTTCCGCCGCGCCGTCTGTCACCACCAGCGTCCGGATCGCAACGTTGAAGGCCGCATCCCCGCTCGCATCGATGCGCCCGATCGATCCGGTATAGGCGCAGCGGCCGGTGCTCTCGACCGCGTCGATCACCTCCATGGCGCGCTGCTTGGGCGCGCCCGTGATCGACCCGCACGGGAAGAGCGCCGCGATCACGTCCACCGCGTCGTGACCCTCGGCCAGGCGCGCGGTGACGGTCGACGTCATCTGGTGAACCGTCGGATAGGTTTCGATCGTGAACAGCGCGGGCACGACAACGCTGCCCGGTTCTGCGACGCGCGACAGGTCGTTGCGCATCAGATCGACGATCATCAGGTTTTCGGCGCGCTGCTTCGGATCGCCGCCCAGCGCCACCACCTTGGCGGCATCCTCTTCCGCCGTATCGCCGCGCGTCGCCGTGCCCTTCATCGGCCGGCAGGTGAGCGCGCCTCGTTCGAGCGTGAAGAACAGTTCCGGCGACAAGGACAGCAGGTGCCGCTCACCCGTCGCGACCAGCGCACCATAGCCTGCCGCCGATCCGCGCCTCAGCCGCGCATACAGGGCCAGCGGATCGCCCGCGACCGGCACGTCCGCGCGCAGCGTCAGGTTCGCCTGGTAGATATCGCCGGCGCGGATCATCTCCAGCACGCGCGCCATCGCGGTGTCGTAATCGGATCGCCCGATCCGCGGGCACGGTGCCGCCGCCCAGGCGCCGGCAGGTTCGGGCAGCAACGCCGTCACTTCCTCCGCATCCAGCGACCGATAAGCCTCGAACAGCCCGAACCACAGCAGCGGTTGCCGGATTGCGCGGTCGGGCAAGGCGCGCGGCATCAGCGCCGCGCCGGCCTCGTAGGTGAGGTAACCCGCGGCATGCAGCCCGCGCGTACTCGCGCCACGCAATCGTTCCAGCGCCGGCGCGACCGCGGCCGGCGTCGCGGCGCAGATGATCTCGACCGGATCGACGTACAATCGCGCGCCTGCTCCGCCGGTTCGAGCGTCGTCGAGCAATACGAAAGGCGCGGTCAACATGATGATGCAAATGCACAAGGGCAGCCCACGGGCGCAAGCGGCGATTGCCGCTCCCGTCGGTCGCGCCTATCTCGACGATCATGACCGACAGCCAGAGCAGCGCCCCGCCCCTGAAAGCCGCCATCGTCCAGGTGACGCCCTTCCAGCAGAACTGCACGCTGATCTGGTGCACCGAAACGATGAAGGCGGCCATCGTCGATCCGGGGGGCGATCTGCCTCGCATCAAAGCCGCGGTGGCGCAGGCCGGCGTCGTGGTGGAGAAGATCCTGCTGACCCATGGTCACATCGATCACGCAGGTGAAGCGAAACCGTTGGCCGACGACCTGGGTGTGCCGATCGAGGGGCCGCATGAGGCGGATCGTTTCTGGCTCGCCCGCCTCGACGACGACGGCCGCAATTACGGGATGACGGGGGTGACGTTCGAACCCGACCGCTGGCTGGTCGAGGGCGATACGGTCACCGTCGGAAACCTGACGCTGGACGTGTACGAGACGCCGGGTCACACCCTGGGCCACGTCATCTTCCATCACGCGCCCTCGAAATTCGCCCAGGTCGGCGACGTGCTGTTCCAGGGCTCCGTCGGGCGCAGCGACATGCCCGGCGGCAATCACAAACAGCTGATCGAGACGATCGTGACCAAGCTGTGGCCGCTCGGCGACGATACCGCCTTCATTCCCGGCCATGGCAATCCCAGCACCTTCGCGCACGAACGCGCAAACAACATGTTCGTCAGCGACAAGGCGCTCGCCGACTGAATGCAGGTCGCGTCGGGCGGTGCCGTTCTACCATCGCCGTGGTAGTTCCGCACGATATGGCGCGACCGCAACGGCTGATAGACCGCCGTGATGACCAACGCGCGCGATACCATCATCAGGTCCGGTCCATTGGAACGCGCCTATCTGCTCGACCGTGCCGAAGCGCACCGCGGCTTGGCCGACGTCGCGCAGGAACCCGGCGCAAGGATGATCCATTTGCGGCTCGATCAGCTCTACCGGGCGCGCGCCGACGATCTGGCATAGTAGAAAACCACCAGAGGCCGGCGCAACAATACCAGGAACGCGCATCCTGGCGATCGGTTGATACGACCGAACCGGCCGCGCCACTGCGGCGCGCGTCGTCGAGGATCTCCCGATGAAAGCCTTGTCTGCAACGTTGATGGGTGCGGCCTTGCTGTCCGCCTGCGCCGCGCCCGCGACGCGGATCTCGACCGGCCTGCAGCGCTATGGACTGGACGGACAACGCGCCGACTGCGTCGGTACGAAGCTGCAACGCGACCTGTCGCTGGGCCAGCTGCAGCAACTCGGTCGCGCCGCGGCCGCCTATGGCAAGAACGATCCCGATCCCCGCGTCCTCACCGTCGGCGATCTCATCCGCGTGACGGGCCAGTTGAAGGACCCGAGCATCGCTGTCGCGGTCGGCAAGGCGGCGGCGGGTTGCGGCATCTTTACGTAAGCGCCGGCGTACCTGTCATTTCACAAAGGAAACGATCATGAACAAGGACGAATTTCAGGGCGGCGCTCGCTATGTCGGCGGCAAGGTCGAAAAGGCGATCGGCGATGCCGTCGACAGCCGCGACTGGAAGGTCGACGGCGTCGTCGATCAGGTCGCGGGCGGTGCGCAGCATAGCTATGGTCGCGCCAGGTCGATCGTCGCGGATGCGATCGACAGCGCGCCGGAGCTTGCCGACGAAGCCCGCGACCGGCTGAAGGCGACCGGCGAGCGGATCGCGAACAGCGCGCAGGAAAACGGCAAGGTCGCGGTGCAGACGGTTCAGGACACGCCCGCATTGTGGGCGATTGCCGCCGCGCTGGGTGGCTATGCGCTCGCCTGGTTCGTCCACGGCCGCCGCGACTGAGATGCCGGTGAGCACGGCATCGTTCAAGACCCTGCGCGAGACGGCCGATCTGCGCCATTTGCGCCAGATCATCGTCGGCCTCGACGAGGGCGTGATCCTCATCGATCCCGACCAGAGCCTGCTATGGGCGAACGATGCCGCGCTTGCGATGCACGGCGTCGGCGATCTGGCCGACCTCGGCGGAACCGTGGACGAATATCGCGCCCGTTTCCAGCTGCGCTATCGCAACAACCACCGTGTCGAGGCGGATGATTACCCGATCGAGCGGGTCGTTGCGGGCGACGCCTTTTCCGAGGTGGTGGTCGAGGTGACCGTCGCCGGCGAGGACAGCCCGCGCTGGGTACATCAGGTGCGCAGTCTGGTGTTGAACGATGCCGATGACGACGCACCGGCCTGCCTCGTCCTGATCATCCAGGATGTATCGGCCCGCTACGAAGCGGAGGATCGCTTCGAACAATCGTTCAACGCCAATCCCGCGCCTGCGGTGATCTGTCGCCTGAGCGACCTGCATTTCGTCAAGGTCAACCAGGGTTTTCTCGAAATGACCGGGCACCAGCGCGATCAGGTGCTGTGCAAAACGGTCTACGACATCGACGTTCTGCGTCAGGCGGAACGCCGCAATCTGGCCAAGGAACGTCTGAGCGAAGGGCGGACGATCCCGCAGATGGAGGCCGAACTGGAACTGGCAGAGGGCGGCACCAAGCTCGTCATCGTCGCCGGGCAGCCGATCGACATGGGCGACCAGCCCTGCATGCTGTTCACCTTCGCCGACCTGGAACCGCGGCGGAAGGCGGAGGGCGCGTTGCGCCACAGCGAGGAACGCTTCACCCGCACCTTCCAGATGGCGCCGGTGCCGATGGCGATCGGCGCGCGCGACGGGCATTTGCTGTGCGAGGTCAATGCGAGCTTCACGGAACTGACCGGCTATCGCACGACCGAGATCATCGGACGTCCGCTGGGCGAGGTCGAACTGTGGGAAAGCAGCGCGATCCGCCGCGAAATCGAGGCGGCGATCGACGGCGGTCACGACCTGCGCGGCCATGAAGCACGCATTCATGCCAAGGACGGGGCGACGATCGACTGCATCGTCTCGACCGAGGCGATCCGCCTTGGCGACGAAGCCTGCGTGCTCTGGGCGTTTCAGGACATCACCCGGCGCAAGGCGACCGAACTCGAACTGGTCGAGGCGATCGAAGCGGTGATGAAGGACACCAGTTGGTTCAGCCGCTCGATCCTCGACAAGCTGGTCCGGCTACGAGCCCCGCAAAAGGATCTGGCCGGCCCGGGCCTCGACGACCTCACCGCGCGCGAACGCGACGTGCTCGCGCTGATCTGTCGCGGCTATGACGACAAGACGATCGCGCGCGCCCTCGATGTCGCCGGCAATACCGTGCGCAACCACGTCGCGCGCATCTATGCCAAGATCGGCGTCAACCGCCGGATCGCTGCGGTCGCCTGGGCGCGCGCGCGGGGCTTCGACGGCGATGGCGTCGCCATCGACAGACCCATCAGGGAGACGGCGGCATGACGGCCCGGACGACCGACGCTGACAGCCGCGCACGCACGGCAAAGGACGCCGTCACCCGCGAGGCGAAGGGGTCGGTGCACGAAGCGATCGGCACGCTGATCGGTGACGATGCGGCGCGCGCGCGCGGCACCGCCGAACGCCAGGCCGGCGCCGCGGACGCGGCCTCGACCGGCGATACCCCGCCGCCGCGTTGATCCGAGCGGCGACCCGATTCAGTTTCAACAGGAGTGACTATGGCTATTCATGCAACCACCGGCCTTGCGCCGGTCGATGCCGCTTACCCCGGCAAGACGCCGACCCGATTGTCCTGGGGTGCTATCCTCGCGGGGGTCGTGATCGCGGTCGCCGTGCAACTGGTACTCGGCATCCTCGGTGCAGGCATCGGCCTGACGATGGTCGATCCGGTCGAAGGCACGACGCCCGGCGCGGCCGGCTTCGGGATCGGTGCCGGCCTCTACTGGCTGGTGACGACGGTCCTCGCGCTCGGCGCGGGAGGCTATGCTGCGGCACGCGTGACGGGCGTGCATGAACGCTTCGACGCGCTGGTCCATGGCATGGTCGTCTGGGGCGTGACGTTGATCCTCACCCTGTACCTGCTGACGTCGGCAGTCGGCGGCATCATCGGCGGTGCGTTCCGCACCGTGGGCGCCGTCGCCGGCGCGGCGGGAACGACGGTCGGCGCGGCAGCCCCGAAGGCGGCCTCCATCGCCGGTATCGACGAGGGGGACGTGCGCAGCGAGGCCGCCGCCTATCTGTCCGACGCGCCCAGCGACCCGGCGCAGATGACCCCGGAACAGGCGCAGAAGGAAATCGCCAAGCAACTGCCCGCGCTGACCCGGGGCGGAGCCGACGGCCGGCAGGCGGAAAGCCGGATCGTCGACATCGTGGCGGCACAGCGCAAGATCAGCCGTCCGGATGCGCAGGCGCAAGTGACCCGCGCCAAGCAGCAGTTCGTGCAGGCCAAGAACGATACGATCGCGACCGCCAGGTCGGCGACCGACAAGGCCGCGGGCGCAGCGGCCGGCACGTCGTTCGTGCTCGTGCTCGCTCTACTGGTCGGTGCGGCAGCATCCGGCCTGGGCGCAACGGCGGCCACACGCCGCCGCCAGCGCTGACCCTTCGCGGCAGTCCCGACCGTTCGGGACGCCGCACCTGGATGTGCTGACAGGCGCGAGCGTCGGCCTATGGCCGGCGCTCGCCCTTGCCCCGAAAGCCCTTCGCAGCGCACGGCCGGCAAGTGCAGCAACGTCAGGCAGCAGTCCCTTAACCGGGCTGTATGGTGCCGATCAGATGCCCGATGCCACCCGTCACGCCCATCGCGGCTACACCCCAGAAGGTAACGCGCGCGATCGCTGGCGCGATGCGTGCGCCGCCCACGCGCGCGCCGATGCCGCCCAGCAGCGCCAGCATCAACAGCGCACCGATCGACACGGCGATACCGACGAAGGACCGTGGTGCCGCAACCGCGATCGTCACTGGAACGATCGCGCCGATGGTGAACGCCAGGGCCGAGGACAGCGCCGCCTGAACCGGGCGCGCGGCCAGTTCATGCGTCAGGCCCAATTCGTCCCGCATATGCGCCCCGAGTGCGTCATGCTCCATCATCTGTTCCGCGACCTGCCGCGCCAGCGAAGGCGCGACACCGCGCGATTCGTAGATGGCGGCGAGTTCCGCGGTCTCCTGCTCCGGTGCGCGCGCCAGCTCGGCGCGTTCGCGAGCGAGGTCGGCGCGCTCGGTATCGGACTGCGAACTGACCGAGACATATTCGCCCGCCGCCATCGACAATGCGCCCCCGACCAGTGCCGCGGTTCCGGCCAGCAACACCGTGCCGTGCGTCGCGCCCGGCGCGGCTGCCACTCCGACCAACAGACTGGACACCGAGATTATCCCATCGTTGGCGCCCAGTACCGCGGCACGCAGCCATCCGGTGCGGTGAACGAGGTGATGCTCGGTCACCAGGCCGCCATGATGCTGATCATGGGCCTGAGCGTGGTCGACTGCAGGAGCTGGTTTCGGCGTCATTCCATTCCTTTTAAACCTGACGTGACGGGGAAGTGGACGAAAGACGCTGGCGATCAGGTCGCTTCGCCGACGGCCGCTTCGCTTGCGGATAGCCGAACCTCGCCGTTGCGCGCACCGATCAGGCGGTCGGCGTGCCGTCGATCGGGATAACGGGAGCGGTCTTGGGCGCGCTTCCGCCATATGCAAGTGCCAGCGCCCAGAGCGCCAGCCCGAACAGCACGGTCCATGTCGCCAAAGCGCCGCCTGCGCGCCAGGGATTGGAGGTCGGTCGGTCCATGCCGATCGCATGAGCGATCCGCCCCATGACGATGACGCCGCCCAGGACGCCAAGCCACCGCGAGCTGCCGCCGCCTGCCTCGATCAGGGCCATCAGGATGAGGATGAACGGCATGTATTCGACGAAATTCGCCTGCGCCCGGATCCGGGCGCCCAACAGCGCATGGCCGCCGTCGCCGAACAATACCCGCTCGCTCAGCCGCACCCGGACGATACGATAGGCGAGGATCAGGCTGCCGACGGCAGCCGCCGCAGCGACGGTCAGTGTAACGGGTAACAACATGGTTCGCGCGCCTTCCCCTTGAGCCGCGCCACTGATGCGCGCCCCTCCGAAAGCTTGCAACACCCGCGAAATTCGCTATAGGCCCGCGCTTCGCGATGCGTCCGGTTGTCGGTGGCGTCCAGCGGCCGGCGCTTCGCCTGCCGTCGGCACGTCCCCGTCGGACACATCGGATTTCCTGCGTAGATTCAAGAACAAGGTGCCGAAATGGCCGTCCCCAAGCGAAAGACCTCTCCCTCGAAGCGCGGCATGCGTCGTTCGCACGATTCGCTCAGCATCGATGCGTTTCAGGAGTGCCCGAATTGTGGCGAACTCAAGCGCCCGCACAACCTGTGCACCGCTTGTGGCCATTATAACGGCCGCGAGATCATCTCGGTCGAGGGCTAAGCCCCTCCCCTCCCATCCGGATAAGCGCTGAACCATGCCCGACACTTCCTGGATCGCCGTCGATGCGATGGGCGGCGACGAAGGGGTGGCGGTCATGCTCGCGGGCGTGGCTGCAGCCCGCCGGCGGTATGAAGGCATGCGCTTCTTCCTGGTGGGCGACGAGGCCGCGGTTTGCGAAGAGCTGAAGTCTCACCCGAACCTCAGCCAGCATAGCGAGATCGTCCACGCGCCCGGCACCGTGGGATCGAGCGACAAGCCGAGCCAGGCGATCCGTCGCGCCAAGACGACCTCGATGGGGATCGCCATCGATCTGGTGAAGCAGGGCCGCGCCGGCGCCGCGGTGTCTTCGGGCAACACCGGCGCGTTGATGGCGATGGCGAAGCTCGCCTTGCGGACACTGCCCGGCATCGACCGGCCGGCGCTCGCCGCGCCGCTGCCGACGCTCGGAGACAATGACGTCGTGATGCTCGATCTCGGCGCCAATACCGAGGTGGATGCCCGCAACCTCGTCCAGTTTGCCGTCATGGGTGCGGCCTATGCCCGCACGATCATGGACCTGGATTCGCCTCGTGTCGCGCTGCTCAACATCGGCAGCGAAGACCAGAAGGGGACGGACGAGATCCGCGACGCCGCCGCCGTGCTCAAGGGGCAGACGCACCTGCCGCTCACCTTCACCGGTTTCGTCGAGGGTAACCAGCTTGCCCGCGGCAATCACGACGTGATCGTATGCGACGGCTTTGCCGGCAACATCGCGCTGAAGACGGCCGAGGGCACGGCCCGCTTCGTCGCCGATCTGCTCAAGCGCGCGTTCAGTTCATCGGTCCGCTCCAAGGTCGGCTTTCTGATCTCGCGCCCTGCGACCGAATTGCTGCGCGACCACCTCGATCCGAACAACCATAATGGCGCGGTCTTCCTCGGCCTCAACGGCATCGTGGTGAAGAGTCACGGCAGCGCCAACGAGCGCGGCGTGGCCACTGCGATCGGTAACGCCGCCAAGATGGTGCGCGCCGACCTCACTCGCCGGATCGCCGACGACCTCGGCAATTTCGAGAAGAGGGCCGCATGATCCGCTCGGTCGTCCTCGGCACCGGATCGGCGTTGCCCGAACGGCGCGTATCGAACGCCGAACTGGCGCAACAGCTCGACACCAGCGACGAATGGATCGTCGAGCGGACCGGCATCCGGTTCCGTCACATCGCCGCGCCGCATGAGACCACTTCGACGCTGGCCGCCGAAGCATGCCGCGCGGCGATCGCCGCGGCGGGCGTGACGGCGCAGGACATCGACCTGATCGTTCTCGCCACGGCCACGCCCGACCAGACGTTTCCGGCCACGGCGACGAAGGTGCAGGCGATGCTCGGCATCGACGATTGCGTCGCGTTCGACGTAGCCGCGGTCTGTTCGGGCTTTCTCTACGCGGTGCAGGTCGCCGATTCGATGCTGCGCACCGGCGTCCACAAACGTGCGCTGGTCATCGGAGCGGAAACGTTCAGCCGAATCCTGGACTGGGACGATCGCACCACGGCGGTGCTCTTCGGCGACGGTGCCGGTGCGATCGTGATCGAGGGGCAGGAGAGCGATTCGGAGACCGGTCGAGGGATTCTGGCGACGCGGCTGCATGCCGATGGTCGTCACAACGATCTGCTCTACGTCGACGGAGGGCCATCGACCACCGGCACGGTTGGCAAGTTGCGCATGAAAGGCCGCGAGGTGTTTCGCCACGCCGTCGTCAATCTTGCCGCCGTGTTGCAGGAAACGTTGAAGCTTGCGGGGCTGGCCACCACCGATGTGGATTGGGTGGTGCCGCATCAGGCGAATGCCCGCATTCTGGATGCGACCAGCCGCAAGCTCGGGCTCGCGGCGGACAAGGTGGTGATGACCGTCGATCGCCACGCCAACACGTCGGCGGCATCCGTGCCGCTCGCGCTCGATGTCGCGGTACGGGACGGACGTATTCGCACCGGCCAGATCGTGGTGCTGGAGGCGATGGGAGGCGGCTTCACCTGGGGCGCCGCCGTCGTCCGGTTCTGAAACATTTTCAATTCAACACTTGTCTGACGATAAAGTCACTTTCGGACACGTCTCGTCTGGTGTAACCTGCGCGCGGGGCATATCAGTAGATGGAGTGGGGCGAGCGTGTTGATGACTACCGCGGGAACGTTGACGCGGGCCGACCTTTCGGAAGCCTTGCATCGCCAGATCGGCCTGTCTCGCACCGATTCGGCCAAGATCGTCGAACAGATCCTGACCGAGATGTGCGAAGCTTTGTCGAGGGGTGAGAACGTCAAGATATCCGGCTTCGGCACCTTCGTCCTGCGCGACAAGGGCGAACGGATCGGCCGCAATCCCAAGACGGGGGTCGAGGTGCCGATCGCACCGCGTCGGGTCCTCACCTTCCGCGCCAGCCAGATGATGCGCGAGCGCATCGTCACCGCCAACTGATCGCGATGCCGTCCGGCACGCTCAAGGCAAGCGGCGCGTTCAGGACGATCGGGGAAGTGTCGGAAGATACCGGCCTTCCCCAGCATATCCTCCGCTATTGGGAAACGCGCTTTACGCAATTGCGGCCGGTGACGCGCGCGGGCAATCGCCGTTATTACCGGCCGGAAGATGTGGCATTGGTGCGGCGGATCGACAGCCTGCTGAATGGCCAGGGATATACGATTCGTGGCGTGCAGCAGTTGCTCGCGGACAAGAGCGTGCCGCCGCAGGGGCATGCCGAGGATGCATCGACGCTGGTGGCGACGTTGCAGTCCATTCGTGACCGGCTGATCCTCGCCCTGACGCAGGACGAACGCTTGGCCTGACCGGCCCGGTATCAAGCGGCAGCCGCCTGCTTCAACCGCCGTTCCGCGGCGCAAGCCCTTCGCGCAACAGGCCCGCGGCGAGATCGGCGACCTCCTCTACACCGCGATCTTCCGCCCAGACGCCATAGCGCAGGCCGAGGAACACGTTCATCCCCATCACCGCCCAGGCGTGGACGTCGGATACGTCACCGCGAACGTCGCCGCGTGCCGCCGCTGCCTTCAAACGCTGTTCGATCCGTTCGGCTGTGGAGGCGTAATGACGGCGAAAGCTGTCGCCGTCGACGAACTCGGCCTCGTCTATGATGCGGTAGATCTCCTTGTGTTCGCGAACGAAGCCGATGAACTGCGCCAAGCCGGCGCGTTCGGCCGCGATCCCGTCGGAGGCGGCCCTAACCGCGGGCGCGACATGGTCGCGGACCTGCGCGGACATATCGGTGACCAGCGCGCGGAAGATCGCGTCTTTCGAATCGAAATAGGTGTAGAAGCTGCCGAGTGCGACACCAGCCCGGCGGGTGATCGCGCTGATCGACGCATCATGGAAACCGCGCTCGCCGAACTCCGCCGCGGCGGCGTCAAGCAGCGCGCGCAGCGTCTTTCGTCCCCGCTCGGTGCGCGGGGTCTTGTCGCCGATCGCGCCGTCGGCCGCCCGTTGATCGCTGGCGGCGACCGGATCGCTGCCTACGGCATTCCCCTGCTCCGCCACAATCATCCCCCTCTCGAACACCGAAGTTGAATCCCGGTTCAGGTTTCAGTATAGTGTCCGGCAATGGCGTACAACCCGGGTCTACCGGATGCGGCGCCGCTCAGGAGGGGTTTGTTATGAAGGCGCGGACGTCCACGATCCTCATGCTCGGCGTTTGCGCCGCGGCGATGCTGGCCACGCCGGCCACGGCACAGGTGTCGCCGACCGATACCGCCACCACCAGCCCGGACGGCAGTGCCGCTGCGCAGACGACGCCGAACACCACCGACACGCCGTCGGAACAGACGGGCGATATCCTGGTCACCGCGCGCCGCCGTTCCGAATCGCTGCTCAGCGTTCCGATCGCGGTCACCGCCTTCACCGCCGACCGGCTCGACAAGACCGGCGCGGTCGATCTCACCGATATCCAGAACGTGACGCCGAACACGACGCTGAAGACGGCGCGCGGCAGCAATTCCACGCTCGCCGCCTTCGTTCGCGGCGTCGGCCAGCAGGATCCGGTGCCGGGGTTCGAAGCCGGCGTCGGCATTTATTTGGACGACGTCTATCTCAATCGTCCGCAAGCCGCGGTGCTCGACATCTACGACGTCGACCGGATCGAAGTGCTGCGCGGGCCGCAGGGGACCCTGTACGGGCGCAACACGATCGGCGGTGCGGTGAAGTACGTCACCAAGCGCCTGCCGAGCGAAGTACAGGTGCGGGTGAAGGCCAATTACGGGTCCTACGATCAGGCCGACGGCATCGTCGCGCTGTCCGCACCGATCGGCGACATGTTCAAGATCGGGGTCGCCGGCGCCCGGCTGAGCCGCGGCGGCTTCGGCCGCAACGTCAATCTCAACATCGACAATTACAACAAGGACATCTGGGCCGCTCGCGGCACGCTGGAGTTCGAGAGCCCGGACACGCGACTGTTCGTGCGGATCACCGGCGACTATACGCACGACAAGAGCAATCCGCGGAACGGGCACCGGCTGATCCCCGGGCTCGCGTCGGGGACGCCGGTGTTGAGCAATGTGTTCGACACGCAGGCGGGCCTCAACTTCCCACGTCAGGATATCAAGGCCGGCGGCCTGTCGATGACCGCCAACGCGCAGCTGACCGATCACCTGACACTGCGCAGCATCAGCGCCTGGCGAAAGGACGACAGCTTCACGCCGATCGACTTCGACGCGCTGCCCGCGGTCGATGTCGACGTGCCCGCCATCTATCGCAACGAACAGACCAGCCAGGAATTCCAGCTGCTCTACAATTCCGACAAGCTGAACGGGCTGGTCGGTTATTACTACCTGGGCGCCAAGGCCTCGACGGGTTTCGGCGTGTTGCTGTCGACCACGCTGCCCGGCTTCGACGCCTATACGGCGGGTGACGTGCGCACCGAGACATCGTCGATCTATGGCGATTTCACCTTCGACTTCACGCCGCAGTTCAGCCTGTCACTGGGTGGCCGCTACACTTGGGACGAGCGCAAGTCCTACGTCTTCAAGGCCAATTACATCGGGCTCACGCCCGAATTCGGCGGCACGCCGGTGCCGTTCGGCAATCCGGCGACCAATTTCCGCGGCAAGGCGAACTTCAAGCGATTCACGCCGCGGGCCTCGCTCAGCTTCAAGCCGGCGGCGGATCATCTGCTCTACGTCTCCTATTCGGAGGGTTTCAAGGGCGGCGGCTTCGATCCGCGCGGATCGGGCACATCGGCCCCGGCATCGAACCCGGCCGCTGGCGTCACCTATCAGGACATCTACAACTACCTGTCGTTCGATCCGGAAACCGTCACCAGCTACGAGGCCGGGTACAAGGGCGCGGTGCTCGACCATCGGCTGACCTGGGCGCTTGCCGGCTTCTACGCCGATTACAAGGACGTGCAGGTGCCCGGATCGGTCGGCTGCCTGCAGAACGGCGTGCAGAGCTTCTGCGGGATCACCACCAACGCGGCCAAGGCGCGGATCAAGGGCGTCGAGCTGGAAACCAACGCGATCCTGGCCCGCGACTTTGCAGGCGACGATTCGTCGGTCGCGGTGACGGGCACGCTCGGCTATATCGACGCGAAATACCGCAGCTTCATCGGGCCGACCGGCACCGACGTCGCCAATGTCCGCGTGTTCCAGAACACGCCGCACTGGACCGCATCGGGCACGCTGACCGGTAACCTGCCCGTCGCCGGCGGACTGGTCACCGCCAATTCGACAATATCCTACCGCAGCCTGACCCATCAGTTCGAGACGGCCAGTCCGTTCCTCGACCAGCCCGGCTACACGTTGGTCGACGCAGGCCTGACCTATGCGTTCGGCGAGGGGCGGCGCTATTCGATCGGCGTGTACGGCAAGAACCTGACCGACAAGCATTACAAGACGTCCGGCTACCAATATATCGCCAGCACGATCGCCGGGGTGCCGATCCGCAATGCGGCAGGCAATTACGCCCCGACGCTGGGCAAGGAAGGCATCGCCACCGCCTTCTACGGCAACCCGCGCCAGGTGTTCGCGAGCATCGCGGCGAAGTTCTGATGCATGATGTTCGGCGGCGGTCGCGCCTTGCGGCCGTCCGCCGAACGTCACGAAAGTCGCACTCTCCACAGGGCAGGGCATCGCCACCTGCCGGTATCGCGGCGCCACAGCACGACCGCCGCAACAAGGATCGCCGGATGCCCCCCTTCCCCCAAGTCGCCGCCGCCAGCCCTCGCTACCGGGCGCTCGTGCTGGCGATGCTGCTGCTCGTCTACACGTTCAACTTCCTCGACCGGCAGATCCTCGGCATCCTGGTGGCGCCGATCAAGGGCGAGCTGCACCTGACCGATACGCAGATGGGCGCGCTCGGCGGGATCGCGTTCGCGCTGCTCTATTCGACGCTGGCGATCCCGCTGGCGCTGGTGGCGGACCGGACCAGCCGCAGCTGGGTCATCACGATCAGCCTGACGATCTGGAGCGCGTTCACCGCATTGTGCGGTATCGCCACCGGATTTTGGCAGTTCTTCGCATTCCGGCTGGGCGTCGGCGTCGGCGAGGCGGGGGGCGTCGCGCCGAGCTATGCGATGATCGCGGACTATTTCCCGCCGCATCAGCGGGCGCGGGCGCTGTCGATCTATTCGCTCGGCATTCCGATCGGGCTGGCGGCGGGGGCATTGCTGGGCGGCGTGATCGCCAGTGCGGTCAACTGGCGCTGGGCGTTCGTCGCGGTCGGCGTGGCGGGCGTCATCATCGCGCCGATCTTTCGACTGGTGGTGAAGGAGCCGCCGCGGGAGGCGGCCGGCACGGCGCCCGGGGCGAAGGACGCGCGCGTATCGGTGTGGACGGTGTTCGCGCTGCTCGCCGCCAAGCCGAGCTTCTGGCTGATGTCCTTCGCGGCGGCATGCAGTTCGCTGTGCGGCTATGGCCTCGCCTTTTGGGTGCCGTCGGTGCTGATCCGGTCGTTCGGCTTTTCCCTGCTGACGGCGTCGCAATATATCGGTTCGCTGCTGCTGATCGGCGGCACGATCGGCGTGTTCGCCGGCGGATGGCTGGCCGACCGGCTGGGCGGCAGCGACCGCGGCATCTATGCCAGGCTGCCGGCCATCGCCTGGCTGGTGACGGTGCCGCTGTTCGCCGCCGGGCTGATGAGCGGATCGCCGATGATCGCGTGGCTCCTGTTCCTGATTCCGAACGGCCTCAACATCCTGTGGCTGGGTCCGGTGACCACGGCCGTCCAGCATCTGGTGCCGCCGCCGATGCGGGCGACGGCATCGGCCAGTTTCCTGTTCATCAACAACCTGATCGGCCTGGGTCTGGGATCGCTGATCATGGGGCGGTTGTCGGACGCGATGACCGCGGTGCACGGCGCCGATGCGCTACGCTATGCGACGACCTATGCGCTGGGCTTCTACCTCGTCGCGGCGGCGTTGATGCTGCTCGCGGTGCGGCCGTTGCGGCGCGACTGGGTGGGGTGACGATGCGAAAGAGCGGATCGGTAGGTCGCGGTTAGCGGGTGATGCGGGTGTAGGACAGCACTGCCGGATTCATCGTTCCATCCGGATACTTGCCGGATGGCGGGACCAACAGGTCCCGCCGACGTTCGTGATTCCCGCGAATGGCGCACATCCGCCACCTCGCCCCGTCCATCGGTCCCGGCGTTTGCCGGGATGACGGAGAAGGTCCGACCACCTACCGTTCGCGGGTCGCGGCGAATTTCACCTTGGCATAGCGATCGGCGATATAGTTCACCTCCCAGGCGCTCTTGGCGAGGAAGACGGGGTTGCCGTCGCGATCCTTGGCCATGGACGAGCGGTTGAGGTCCATGAAGTCCTTGAGGTCGGACGGATTGCCTGCGGAGACCCAGCGCGCGGTGTCGAACGGCGCCGGCTCCAGCCCGGCCGCGACCTTGTATTCCGCGTCGAGCCGGCTGAGCAGCACTTCGAGCTGAAGCTGGCCGACGACGCCGATGATCCAGTTCGATCCGATCTCTGGGTAGAAGACCTGCGTCACCCCTTCCTCGGCCATGTCGTCGAGCGCCTTGCGCAACTGCTTGGTCTTGGTCGGATCCTTCAGCTGGACGCGGCGCAGGATTTCGGGCGCGAAGTTCGGCAGCCCGGTGAAGCGCACGTCGGCGCGTTCGGACAGGGTATCGCCGACGCGCAGCGTGCCGTGGTTGGGGATGCCGATGATGTCGCCCGGAAACGCCTCGTCCGCCAGTTCGCGGTTCTGCGCGAAGAACAGGATCGGCGAATGCACCGCGATCGGCTTGCCATGACCGGTCGGGGTGAGCTTCATGCCCCGTTTGAACGTGCCCGAGCATAGCCGCATGAAGGCGATGCGATCGCGATGGTTCGGATCCATGTTCGCCTGCACCTTGAAGATGAAGCCGGTGACTTCGTCATTGTCGGGCGACACGGGGGCGGGTTCGGCCGGCTGGGCACGTGGCGGCGGCGCATGTTCGGCGAGCGCGCCGATCAACTCTGCGACGCCGAAGTCCTTGAGCGCGGACCCGAAATAGACCGGCGTCAGGTCGCCGTTGCGATAGGCTTCGGCGTCGAATTCGGGATAGCCCGCCTGCGCCAGCTCGATCTCCTCCGCCCAGCGTTCCGACAGCGTCGGGTCCGCCTCGGTCTTGCCGAGGAAAGCGCGGCTGTCGCCTTCGGGGCGGCTGATCGTGTTGGTGACGAGGTCGAGCACGCCTTCGAATTCGCCGCCCATCCCGACCGGCCAGCTCATCGGCGCCACGTCGAGCGCAAGCATGTCGGCGATTTCGTCGAGCAGTTCGAAGATCGGGCGGCCTTCGCGATCGACCTTGTTGACGAAGGTGATGATCGGCACGCTGCGCAGGCGGCACACCTCGAACAATTTGCGCGTCTGCGGCTCGATGCCCTTGGCGGCGTCGATCACCATGACGGCGGAATCGACCGCGGTGAGGGTGCGGTAGGTGTCTTCGGAAAAGTCCTCGTGGCCCGGCGTGTCGAGCAGGTTGAAGGTGATGCCGTCGCGTTCGAACGTCATCACCGACGAGGTGACCGAAATACCGCGCTGCTGTTCGATCTTCATCCAGTCCGACCGCGCGCGCCGGTTCTGTCCACGCGCCTTCACCTCACCCGCCAGATGGATCGCGCCGCCGAAATAGAGCAGCTTTTCCGTCAGCGTGGTCTTGCCGGCGTCCGGGTGGGAAATGATCGCGAAGGTGCGGCGGGGGGAGGTCACAGGATCGGGTCTCGGGATGCGGCGCGACTCGGGCGGGAGCCGCGGAAGTTGTCGAAGTTGACGGTACGTCGGGTCGCGAGACACGTCCCGCAAACCGCCGCACGAAGATGCAGGCGGAAGCGGGCGACGATGGTCATGCGCGCGCCTTGCCAGATGTGGAGCTTGTAGGACAGGGGGTGCGCGCGTCGGGCGCCTTGCCCGGGCTGCGCCGGCATGGCTGCGTCGCACGCGTCATCGGTGCGGTGCGCGAGGCGCGACGGGGCCGGCGGTCGCGGCCATGGATGTGGCTAAGGTCGCCCGTGCGCGCCGGAACCCGCGCAACACTGGTCCATCGGCGAAGGCCGGATCCGGTGGGGTCGTCGGTTCGACGCCCGGACGGGTGGTTCAGGCCGCGCGGCGCTGCGTCATGCCCAGCCAGGCGCGGGCCTGGCGCTGCGCCTCGGCGATTTCGCGGGCGGTCATGTCTTCGGACACCTCGGCGCGCGCACCGATCGCTTCGGACAGCCCGGCGACGGCGGCGAGATTGAACCATTTATGCGCTTCGATCAGGTCGATCCCCGCCCCCGCGGTGCCGGTCTGATAGCAGACGCCGAGGTCGAACAGGGCCTCAGGTCGGCCGCGCATCGCATCCTCGATACGGCTGGCTAGAAGAAATTGCGCGCTCTTGAAACTGTTGCCCATCGGTAGCCCCCATTTATCATCGGGCCACCTTGCGGCGACTCGTGCTACGAAATGGTTAACGCGATTAAAACCATAACGATCAAGGTTTTGCCTCGACCGCCACATTGTCGATCAGCCGGGTCGTCCCCATCCGCGCCGCCGCGAGCAGCCGCCGCGGACGATCCGCCGCCGGATCTTCGGCCAGCGTCTCCGCATCGGCGAGCGCGACATAGTCCACCGCGAACCCCGCCGCGACCAGCGCAACGCGAGCCTCGGCCAGCGCGGCATCGGCGTCGTCGCCGCGCCCGATCGCCCGCGCCGCCACGCCGAGCGCGCGCGGCAGCGCCACCGCCCTGCCCCGCTGTTCGTCGTCGAGGTAGATGTTGCGCGACGACAGCGCGAGGCCGTCGTCGTCGCGCTGCGTGGGCACGCCGACGATCTCTATCGGCATGTCGAGATCGGCGACGAAGCGGCGGATCACCGCGAGTTGCTGGAAATCCTTTTCGCCGAAATAGGCGATGTCCGCGCCGGTCTGGTTGAACAATTTGGTGACGACGGTTGCGACGCCGTCGAAATGGCCGGGCCGGGCGGCGCCGTCGAAGCCGTCGCTGACGCCGGCCACGCTTATGTTGGTGGCGAAGCCGGCGGGGTACATGACCTCGACCGAAGGCATCCACAACAGGTCGCAGCCATGGTCGGCGAGCAGCCGCGCGTCCGCCGCCTCGCGCCGGGGATAGCGGGCGAGATCCTCGTTCGCGCCGAACTGCTTCGGATTGACGAAGATCGAGGCGATCACCTTCGTCCCCGGGCGCCGCGCCGCCTCGACCAGCGCCATGTGCCCGGCGTGCAGCGCACCCATCGTCGGCACCAGCGCGATGTGCGCACCGTCCGCGCGGAACGCGGCCACGGCGTCGCGCAAGCCCTTCAAGTCCCGAACCTGCAGCACGATACCCCCTCGAACAATCAGCGTGCGGCTTCTATGGAGAGGGTCAGACCCGAGCAACCCACCCCACTCGATAAGGAACGCGCCGTGCCCGCAGGGCCACACGTTATCGTCTTCGCCAACGAAAAGGGCGGCACCGGCAAATCGACCACCGCGGTGCACGTCGCGATCGCGCTCGCCGCAAAGGGATCGAAGGTCGCGTGCTTCGACCTGGATCATCGCCAGCGCACCGTCGGCCGCTATCTCGACAACCGCGCCGCGACGATCAAGCGCACCGGCCGCGAATTGCCGATGCCGGTGCACGACACGCACGACGGCACCAACGAGAGCGTGTTCGAGGACAAGTGGCAGGCGCTGTCCGAGGGCGCCGACTTCCTGATCGTCGATACGCCGGGCCGCGACGATTTCTTCGCGCGCACCGCGGCGGCGCTGTCGAACACGTTGGTGACGCCGATGAACGACAGCTTCGTCGATTTCGACCTGATCGGACAGGTCGACCCGGAAACGTTCAACGTCACCCGGCCGAGCTTCTATTCGGAGCTGATCTGGGACGCGCGCAAGCAGCGCGCGCGCGCCGACGGGACGCAGATCGACTGGGTCGTGCTGCGCAACCGGTTGCAGCATATCGAGGCGCGCAACATGCGCCGCGTGTCCGATGCGCTGGGACAGCTCGCCAAGCGGGTCGGATTCCGTATCATTCCGGGACTCGGCGAACGCGTGATCTATCGCGAACTGTTCCCCGCCGGGCTGACGATGATCGATGCCAAGGAATTCGGCGCGATGGGGCTGGGCCATGTCGCCTCGCGCCAGGAGCTGCGCGAGATGATGAGCGCGTTGCAGCTGCCCGAGCCTGCGCTTTCCGAGCCTGCCCTGCCGGACGCCGTCCAGCCCGACGTCGCCGCGTGACATGGCTGATCGTCATCGGGCTGATCTGGCTCGCATGGCGGTATTTGCGGCCCGCGCCGAAGCGGCTGCATCCGACCGCGGAACAGCGCGCGCGCAGGATCCTGGGCGTCGGGCCGGACGCGGATGAAAGCGCGATCCGCGCCGCGCACCGCCGCCTGCTGAGCGAGGAGCATCCCGATCGCGGCGGATCGCTGGCCGCGACGACCGAGATCAACGCCGCGCGCGACCTGCTACTCGGCGACACCCGGCGCGGCTGATGGCGCATATCCTCGCCCCCGCGATCCTGCGCGAATATGACATTCGTGGCACCGTCGGGCGCAACCTGGGGCCGGAGGACGCGCGTGCGATCGGCCGCAGCTTCGCCACAAGGGTCCGCCGCGCGGGCGGCACGCGGATCGCGGTGGGTCGCGACGGCCGGCTGTCTTCGCCCGAGCTGGAGGCGGCGCTGGTCGAGGGGCTGGTCGCGAGCGGCGTGGACGTCGTGCGGATCGGCGTCGGGCCGACGCCGATGCTCTATTATGCCGAGGCGACGCTGGAGGTGGACGGCGGCATCCAGGTGACCGGCAGCCACAATCCGCGCGACGACAATGGCTTCAAGATGGTGCTGGGCCACCGGTCCTTCTACGGCGCCGACGTCGCCGACCTCGCGCGGATCGCCGCCGCGGGCGACTGGCTGGAGGGCGCGGGCGCGGTGACGACCGCCGACGTGATCGACGCCTATGTCGCGCGGCTGTTCGTCGGCTATGCGGGCGGCGCCTACCGGATCGGCTGGGATTGCGGCAACGGCGCCGCCGGTCCCGCGGTCGAGCGGCTGACGCGGCTGTTGCCGGGCGACCACCACCTGCTGTTCACCGACGTCGACGGGCGCTTTCCGCACCACCATCCCGACCCGACCGAAGAGCACAACCTCGCCGACCTGAAGGCGCTCGTGCGCGACCGTGGGCTCGATTTCGGGATCGCCTTCGACGGGGACGGCGACCGGATCGGCGCGGTGGACGGCGAGGGTCGCGTGCTGTGGGGCGACCAGCTGCTCGGCCTGCTGCTGCCGCCGGTGCTCGCGGCATTTCCCGGTGCGACGATCGTCGCCGACGTCAAGACGTCGCAGTCGGTGTTCGACCGGATCGCGGAACTCGGCGGGGGCGCGGTGATGGGGGCGACGGGGCACAGCCCGATGAAGGAGGCGATGCTGGCGCATCGCGCGCCGATCGCCGGAGAATTGAGCGGCCACATCTTCTTCGGTGCCGGTGCGAACGGCGGCTGGTACGGCTGCGACGACGCGCTGTATGCGGCGGTGCGGCTGATCGGTGCGGTGCACCTGTCGGGCCGCTCGCTGACCGCGCTGAAGTCGGCGATGCCGCCGCTGGTCAACACGCCGGACCTCCGATTTCCCGTCACTCCCGATCGCAAGTTCGCTGTGATTGAGGCGGTGCGCGCGCGGCTGGAGGCGGCGGGCGCTGCGGTGGTGGCGATCGACGGAGTGCGGGTGACGACGCCGCAGGGCTGGTGGCTGCTGCGCGCGTCGAACACGCAGGACATGCTGACCGCGCGCGCCGAGGCGAGCGACCAGGCCGGGCTGGATGCACTGCTCGGCCAGATCGACGCCGAACTGACGGCGGCGGGTATCGCACGCGATTGACAGACGAAGCGGCGCGGATAGGGTCCGACGCATGCCAGGAACCTATCAAGCGGAACGTCAGGTGGACAGCTTCCGCTCCAGCACCAACCGCTGGCTGCTCGGCAGCTTTTCCGGCTGGGGGACGATCCTTGCCTGCCTGATCGGCGTCGGCCTGCTGATCATCGCGTGGCGCTGGTTGCAGAACATGGCAGCGTCCTACGAAATCACCGACCAGCGGCTGATCATCCACCGCGGGTTGATCATGAAGTCGATCGACGAGATCGAATTGTACCGGATCAAGGATGTGCGGGTCGATTTTTCGCTGATCAACCAGCTGACCGATATCGGCACGATCACGATCACCTCGTCCGACCGGACGACGGGCAACGCACGTTTCGTGCTGCGCGACGTCCCCGCCGCGCGCGAACGGCGCGAGGGGATCCGCAAGCTGGTCGACCGCGCGCGCCAGCGCCGCGGCGTGCGCGAACTGGACGTGGATGCGGAGAGCGACTTCGGCTGAGCCGACGGCACGCCGGCGCTGGCATAATCGGCGCGCAGGCCCCATTTAGGCGTCAATGCGCCCCGTCCCCCAGATCATCCGCGTCATCGACCTCGAAACCACCGGCAGCGCGCCGCCCGCGCACGGCGTGTGCGAGATCGGCTGGCAGGATGTCGCGCTGAAGCCCGACGGCCGCTGGGAACTGGAAGGCGAAGGGGGCGCGATCCTGGTCAATCCGGGCCGCGCCATCCCGCCGATCACCCAGGCGATCCACCACATCCTGGACGAGGACGTCGCCGAGGCGCCGTGGTGGCACGACGTCGCGCGGCGCGTGCTCGACCCCTATCCCCGCCGGGTCGCGCTGGCGGCGCATCGTGCGGATTTCGAACAGCAATTCTGCACGGCCAACCTGACGCACGGCGCCGACTGGATCTGCACGTGGAAGTGCGCGCTGCGGCTGTGGCCCGATTCGCCCAGCTTTTCCAACCAGGTGCTGCGCTATTGGCGCAAGCCCGAGGGGCTGGACCAGCAGCGCGGCCTGCCGGTGCATCGCGCCTTTCCCGATGCCTATGTCACCGCGCATCACCTGCGCGACCAGTTGAACGAGGCGGGCGTCGCGCAACTGCTGGAATGGTCGCGCGATCCCGGCCTGATCCCCCGCGTCCGCTATGGCCCGCATCGCGGCAAGGCGTGGAGCGAGCTGGACCATGAAAGCCTGATGGCGTTCCTGACCGATCGCGACCCCGACATCCGCTTCACGGCCAATGCCGAGATGGACCGGCGCAGCGGCGGCGGGGCGGTGGGGCGCGGCAATCCGCAGGAATTGCTGCTTTAAGCCGGCATCGCGGCGGGCCGGGGGGGCCGATCGTCAGCCTCTCTGGCGTATCGACGCACCCTGCCCTAAGGCCGTGCCGTGCTTACCCGTGTCAGCAACCCGTTCGTCGTGTCGGAAGGCCGCTTCGGCCGCGTGCTGGTGTCGTTCATGGTGCTGGGATTCCTGGCGCTCATCGCCGCCGGGGTCGCGGCGGGACTGGCGACGCAGCGCAACGAGGAACACACCGGCTGGGTCAACCACACCTATGAGGTGGAGCTGGCGATCGGCACCGCCCGGCGGCTGATCGAGCAGAGCGAGGCGTCGCGCCGCGGCTATCTGCTCACCGACAATCGTGAATATCGCGATGCTTACTACCGCTGGGCGACGGCGCTGCCGGTGGCGCTCGCCCGGTTGCGGAGGCTGACGCACGACAATCCGCGCCAGGTCGCAGCGCTCGCAGTATTGCAGGACGAGATCGGCGCGCTGCTGGCGCAGCGTACGCGGACGATCGCGCTGATCGATGCCGGGCGCATCGACACCGCGGTCGCGCTGTTCCGGACCGAGGCGAGCGTCAAGCGACTCGCGACGATCCGCAACGGCTTCGGCACGATGGCGCGCGAGGAACGGCGGCTGCTCGCCGGACGCGACGAGGCGCAGCGGGCGAGCGTGCGCGCCTTCTACCTCATCCTGGGGGTCGCCGCGGTCATCCTGGCGCTGGTGGCGCTCGTCTCGCTGCTCACCGTGTTGCGCTACACCCGCGACCTGTCCCGTTCGCGCGATTCGCTGCGCGACTTCAACGAGCGGCTGGAGGAGACGGTGACCGAGCGTACCGCCGACCTGAGCCGCGCCAACGAAGAGATCCAGCGTTTCGCCTATATCGTCAGCCACGATCTGCGTTCGCCGCTGGTCAACGTGATGGGCTTTACCGCCGAACTGTCCGCCGCGACCGCGCCGCTCGCCGAATTGCTCGACAAGGCAGAGGCGGAATGTCCGCAGATCGTCGGCGAGGATGCGCGGCTGGCGGTGCGCGAGGACCTGCCCGAGGCGATCGGGTTCATCCGCACGTCGACGCAGAAGATGGACCGGCTGATCAACGCCATCCTGAAGCTGTCGCGCGAGGGCCGGCGCGTGATCACGCCCGAACCGATCGATCCCGGCGCGGTGGTCGACACGATCGGCGGATCGATCCGCCACCTGCTCGACGACCGCGGCGTCGCGCTGAGCGTCGAACGGCCGATCCCGCCGGTCGTCACCGATCGGGTGGCGATCGAACAGATCCTGTCGAACCTGATCGAGAATGCGACCAAATACCTTCAGCCGGGCCGGCCGGGCGAGATCGTCGTGTCCGGCGAAGAGCGTCGCGGGCGGGTGATCCTGTCGGTCGCCGACAACGGCCGGGGTATCGACCCGCGCGATCACCAGCGCATCTTCGACCTGTTCCGCCGATCGGGCCAGCAGGACCAGCCCGGCGAAGGCATCGGTCTGGCGCACGTCCGCGCGCTGGCTTATCGTCTGGGCGGGACGATCGACGTGGACAGCGAACTCGGCCGGGGATCGACCTTTCGCCTCAACCTTCCCAAGATCTACGAAGTGCAGGACATCAAGCCATGAACGCCCATCAATCCGTCGGCATCGTCATGATCGAGGACGACGAGGGTCATGCGCGGCTGATCGAGAAGAACATCCGTCGCGCCGGTATCCTCAACGACATCAAGCATTTCACCGACGGCACCCAGGCGCTGCACCATCTGTTCGACGCAGCCGACGGCCCGGCCAAGGCGGGCCCGGCGCTGGTGCTGCTCGACCTGAACCTGCCCGACATGAGCGGGACCGACATCCTGGCGCAGATCAAGGCGGAGGGCAGCCCGCTGAAGCGCACCCCCGTCGTCGTGCTGACCACCACCGACGACAAGATCGAGATCCAGCGCTGCTACGACCTCGGCTGCAACGTCTACATCACCAAGCCGGTGAATTATGAGAGCTTCGCGCAGGCGATCCGCCAACTGGGCCTGTTCCTGTCGGTGATCCAGGTGCCGGAAGTCGAGGAACACTGATCCTGTCCGACGCGCCTTCTTCCGAACCCAGCGTCCTTTATATCGACGACGATGCCGGCATCCGTCGGCTGGCGGCGCGCGGGCTGGCGCGGCGCGGGTATCGGGTGACGCTGGCCGAAGGCGGTGCGGAAGGCGCGGTGCTGGCGGCGAGCCAGCCGTTCGACCTGGTCGCGGTGGATCATTACATGCCGGGCATGGACGGGCTGGAGACGCTGGAGCGGCTGAACGCTTTGCCGTCGCCGCCGCCGGTCGTCTATGTCACCGGATCGGACGAGGGCCGGATCGCCGTCGCCGCGCTGAAGGCCGGCGCGGCGGATTACGTGGTGAAGACGGTGGGCGAGGATTTCTTCGACCTGCTCGCCGCCAGTTTCGGACAGGTGCTGGACCGCGCGCGGCTGGCGCAGGAAAAGGCGCGTGCCGAGGAAGACCTACGCGCCAGCAACGCCCGGCTGGAGGCGCTGCTGGGCGAGGTGAACCACCGCGTCGCCAATTCGCTGCAACTGGTGTCCGCAATGGTGCGGTTACAGGCCGGGGCGCTCGCCGATCCGACCGCGCGCGCGGCGCTGGACGACACGCAGCGGCGGATCGGCGCGATCGCGCAGGTCCACCGGCGGCTGTATTCCGCGAACGACGTCGAGAGCGTCGACATGCGCGAGTATCTGGGGTCGCTGATCGCCGAACTGACCGAGACGCTGTCGTGCGATTCGGCGCCGCATGCCCTGCGGCTGGTCGCCGAACCGATCCGTTTGCCGACCGACAAGGCGGTGTCGCTCGGCGTGATCGTCACCGAACTGGTCACCAATGCGTGCAAATACGCCTATCCGGTCGGTGCGGGCGGCGAGATCCGCGTCATGCTGGCATCGGAAGGCGACGACGTGTTCCTGCTCGCCGTCGAGGACGATGGCTGCGGCATGCCGGCGGAGGCGACGCCGAAGGGAACCGGGCTCGGCACCAAGCTGATCAAGGCGATGGCGCAGAGCCTGCAAAGCATCGTCGAATACGAGCCGCGCGACACCGGCGTACGGGCGACGCTGCGCGCGGCGATCTGACGCGGTTCAGGTGAGATCGACCACCGCGCGACGCGTGCCTTCCAGCGCCAGACCGAAGACCGCGTGGCTCGCCAGGCCATAGGCGTGCGTCGCTGCGGGGGTCTGCGTCGGCGACGGTCCCCAGCCGAACAGCGGCACCGCGATGTCGTCCAGCACGGTCGCCGTCCCGATCCCGAAGAGGAGCCCGAAGCCGGCGCTCGTCTGCGGCCAGCGCCGCGCCGCGAGCGCATAGCCCGCGCCGAGCGCGGCCCCCGTCGCATAATGGACCAGCATTCCGGCGCTTTCGCGATGCTTCTGGGTGACGCGATCGCCGGTCGCCAGCCGCTTGGCGCTGTCGGCCGCCTTCACGGTGGCGGGATCGTCGTTGCTGCCACCCTGTCCGAATGCAGGCGCGGTGACCTTCTGGAACAGATCCATCGCCAGGCTGGCGACGAGGCCGCCCGCGACCCCGGCGATCACGGTCTTCGTTAGTGAGGTCACGCGCGCTTTCTCCCGATACCACGCCCCAACGCGCGTTCGTCGGGAGAGGTCCGGCGCCGCATTACCGACAGCGGCCGGACGCGCCAGGGTGGATCGAGATGCAGCTTTGGCCGGGTGCTATTCCCATTATGGCCGTCACCCCGGGCATGTTCGGCAGGTATTTCCTTCGAACACACCCTCGTCATCCCCGCGAAGGCGGGGATCCATAAACGCTGACGCTGCTGATGGAGCCGCAATGTCAGCCGGCGTGGATCCCCGCCTCCGCGGGGATGACAAGAAAGGTATGACCTCGGACATTTGCCGGGATCCACCGTCCCGTGAAATCAACGGACTCCACTCGTGTGGAGCCGTGGATGCCGGAACAAGTCCGGCATGACGGTGCGGTTTAGCCCGGTTCGGATCACGATGACCGGAGGGGAACACCCGCCATCCGCCATCCGCCATCGGGCCTCGAATGTCGATGGGCCTTAAGGCTTGCGGAATTTCAGCACGAACTGGTCGGTCTTGCCGCGGATCGCGGGATCGAAGACGTTCTTGCTGTGGTCGTCGGCCGGGTTGGCCAGCACCTTGCTGGCGCCGACGAAGCGGAATCCGGTCGCCTCGATCTGGCGGCGGACCGCGGCGGGATCGATCCGATGCCTGGTCTCGGTGCCGGCCATGCCGGTGCCGGGTGCGTCGGCATGATCGATCACCACATAGGTGCCGCCCTTCTTCAACAGCTTGAACACCGCGGCATCGAACGCGCGCAGGGCGGGCTCGCCCGCGCCCTTGTTCGGGATGTCGTGGTAGTTCTGCACCGTCCAGAACAGGTCGACCGGTTGGGGCGTTGTGGGCAGGTTGGTCGGCTGCACCTCTGCGGTGACGTTCGACAAGCCGCGTGCCTGCAACGCGGGCAAGCTCTTTTCGGCATATTTGGCGCCGGCGGCGGGCCAGAGCGCATAGACCTTGCCCTTCGGCCCGACGACGTCGGTGAAGATGCGCGTCCAATAGCCGCTGCCCGGCAGATAATCGACGACGGTATCACCGGGCTTCACGCCCGAAAACGCGATGACCGCCGCCGCCTGGCGCCGGGCGTCGTCGCCCGCCTGGTCGGCGCGGGCCGGATCGGCGAGCGCGCGGGTGACCGCCGCGCCGGCCGGGCCGCTCTTGTCCTGCGCCACCACCGCGGTCGTCATCGCCGCCGCCGCGATCATCGAAACCACCAACCGCATCGCTCGTCTCCCGTCACTGGTTTCGCGTCCGGCGCAACCCTAGATGGGCAGCATGGGCGATCTACGCGAAACGATCCAGAGCCAGGTGCATCGGTTGGTCGGATTCGGCGACGGCGCGGTCGACCTGACGCGCCCGCCGGGGGACGACGGGCTGTTCGGCCCCGGATCGGCGGCATGGGTGGTGCATGGCGACTTCACCGCGATGATGGCGGGGGGCGTATCCGCGCTGTTGCTCCAGATGCTGCATCCCGGTGCCCTCGCCGGCGTGTGGGACCATTCCAACTTCCGCCGCGACATG
Organism: uncultured Stakelama sp.; assembly: GCA_964419295.1. GTDB lineage: Bacteria > Pseudomonadota > Alphaproteobacteria > Sphingomonadales > Sphingomonadaceae > Sphingomonas. The sequence continues at coordinate 31,244 of CAYQPM010000008.1, forward strand.
CTGGGGCGGCTGCGGCGGACGGCGCAGTTCATTTCCGGCACCACCTATGGCGCGACCGCGACCGCCGAGGCGCTGATCGCCAAGGTGCATGGCATCCACGATCGCGTCGCGGGCACGCTGCCGGACGGCACGCCCTACAGCGCCAACGATCCCGACCTGCTGACCTGGGTGCATGTCGCGGAGGTGACGAGTTTCCTCGCCGCCTATCGGCGCTATCGCGATCCGGCCTATCCGGGCGCCGAACAGGATCGTTACCTGCGCGAATATGCGATCGTCGCGGAACGGCTGGGCGCGACCGGGGTGCCCAAGACGCGCGACGACGTGCAGTCCTATTTCACCGCGGTCCGGCCGCAGCTGCGCGCCGACCATCGCACGCGCGAGGTGGCGCGGGCGTTGCTGCGGCAGCCGCCGGCGAGCCGCGCGATGGCGCCCGCGCAGAAGCTGCTGATGGAGGGCGGCATCGATCTGTTGCCCGGCTGGGCGGCGCGGATGCATGGACTCGGCCGGCCGCTGGTCGGCAAGCCCGCGGTGCGCGCGGGCATGGCGGGGATCGGTTCGGTGCTGCGCTGGGCGTTGCGCGACGGATCGGCGAAGCGCGCCACCAGCCAGAGTTAGGCTAAGCTGGCCGGCGTCGGCCTGCACCGGATCTGCACCGAAGCCGCGCGGCCTGCACGCCGGCCCGACCGCCTGCGCTGGATCGCCATGCGCCATCCCTGCCGTGAACCAAGCGGAGGACCGGGTGTGGGCGCGACGAGGCAGGGACGCGGTGCGATGCCGCTGGCGGCGAAGGCGGGGGCGGCACTGACAATGGTCGCCATCGCCGAGACGGTGTTCCATCCCGGCAGCGAAGTGGGCGGCATGTTGGGCGTCTTTGCGCTGGCGATGCTCGTTGCGGTGATCGCGACCCGATCGGTCGTGCTGCGCAGCGTGCCCGCGCGCATCGCGCTGCTGGCGGCGGCGGCCTATGCGCTGGTGCTGATCGACGACCCTAATCCTCTGGCGCTCTTGCTGTTCGCGGTGGCGCTGTCGCTCGCGACTCTGCTGCCGCAGCGGGCGTTCGACCATGCGCTGCGCTGGGTGCCGCGGCTCGTCTGGCACGGACTGACCGCAATCGCGCGGCCTGTGCGCGATATCGCCTGGAGCAGCGCCGCGGGGCGGCGGCGGGGCGGCACCCGCGGCCCGCGCGCGATCGCGGCGATGCTGGTGCTGCCGGTCGTCGGCAGCGTGCTGTTCCTTACGCTGTTCGCCAACGCCAATCCGGTGATCGGACAGGCGTTCGACCGGGTGGCGCTGCCCGACCTCGTCACCGTGATCTGGCGCGGGCTGTTCGGCGGGCTGGTGTTCACCGCGACTTGGGCGATGCTGCGCCCGCGCCTGCCCCATGCCATGTTCGGCGACACGGCGTTCGATGGCGACCGGGCGCGGTACGACGCGGGCCTCGCCGCCATCGTCACCTCGCTCGTCGCGTTCAACGCGATCTTCGCGATGCAGAATGCGCTTGACGTCGCCTTTCTGTGGAGCGGCGCGGCATTGCCCGCGGGAGTGACGATGGCGGGCTATGCGCATCGCGGCGCCTATGCGCTGATCGTCGCGGCGTTGCTGGCCGCCATGTTCGTGCTGGGCACGCTGCGGCCGGGCAGCGCCGCCGCGAACAGCCCGATGGCGCGCATCCTCGTCACCGTGTGGATCGTGCAGACGCTGCTGCTCGTCGCTTCGAGCGCACTGCGCCTGTTCGATTATATCGAGGCCTATTCGCTGACGACGCTGCGCCTCGCCGCGCTGCTGTGGATGGCGCTGGTCGCCACCGGGCTGGCGTTGATCCTGTGGCGGCTGCTGGCGGGGCGATCCGCCGGCTGGCTGATCAACGCCAATGCGCTGGCGGCGGCGCTGGTGCTGAGCCTGTGCAGCGCCATGGATCTGGGTGCGACTGCGGCGGCGTGGAACGCGCGCGTCGCCCTGAGGCAGGGCCGCGACGGACCGCCGCTCGACCTGTGCCACCTCGAGCGGCTGGGGCCGTCGGGCCTGATCGCGCTGGCGACGCTGGAGCGCCATGCGGCGAGCCCGGTGCTGCGCGACCGCCTCGCCTTTCTGCGCGACAAGGCGCTGGCGGACACGGAGGCGCTGCAAGGCGACTGGCGCAGCTGGTCGGGCCGCAACGCGCGCCGGCTGGCCACGCTGCGCACGCTGGCGGACCCGGTGCGACCGGTGCTGCGGCCGGCGCCGCTGGGCCGTAGCTGCGGCGGCAGCGTCGCGTTCGCGGAGCGAAGCCGGTTGACTAAGGTGGCGCAACGATGATCCTGTGCCCGATGCCGCGCACCGTCCTGATCGTCGATGACGATCCCCATATCCGCCAGCTGCTGGTGTTCGCGCTCGGCAAGGCGGGGCTCGACACGATCGAGGCGGCGGACGGCGAGGCGGGGCTCGCGATGGTCGGCACCCATGGCCCCCACCTCGTCATCCTCGACATCAACATGCCGCGGATGGACGGGCTGGAGGTGTGCCGACGCCTGCGCGGCAACACGGGGGCGGGCAGCGAGGTGCCGATCCTGTTCCTGTCGAGCCGCGACGACGAGATCGACCGGGTGCTCGGCATCGAGCTGGGTGCGGACGATTATGTCGTGAAGCCCTTTTCCCCGCGCGAGGTCGTGGCGCGGGTGATGGCGATCCTGCGCCGCACCGCCGCCCGCCCGCCGCAGGTCGAGGACGGGCGCGGGCTGGAACACGGGCGGCTGCGGCTCGACCTGGAGGGATGGCGGGCGCTGTGGGAGGGGCAGGAGGTCGCGCTGACCGTCACCGAATTCTCGATCCTGCGCCTGCTCGCCTCGATGCCGGCCAAGGTGTTCAGTCGCGATGCGATCATCGACCGGCTGCATGGCCCCGGCTTCGCGATCACCGACCGGACGATCGACAGCCATATCCGCAACCTGCGCCACAAATTCGCGTCCGCAGGCGCGGCGGACCTGATCGAGACGCGCGCGGGCATCGGCTATCGCCTCGGCGCCTGTATCGGCGCGTGATCGGGATATGATCGGGGTATGATCGGCCGGGCCAAGGACTGGGCGAAACGCCATTGGCCGCGGCTGCGGCTGCGCACGATCCTGTTCGCCACGCTGTTCCTGGTCGCCGCCCTGCCCGGCTTCGGCGCGGTGTTCCTGCGCGTGTACGAGAACACCCTCGTCCGCCAGACCGAGGCGGAGCTGGTGGCGCAGGGCACAGCCCTGTCCGCCGCGGCCGCCGCGCAATGGCCCGGCGTCGCGCCCGGCGCACCGGTGGCGACGCAGGGACCGGAGTCGCGCGACGGCGTCGACCTCAGCGCGACGCCGATCCTGCCGGAACGTCCGCCGCCCGCCGCCGCGCCCGGCATCGCACCGGACGCCGCCACCGCCGCCCCGCACCTGGCGCCGATCCTCAGCGCGGCGCAGCGCACGACGCTGGCCGGCATCCTGCTGCTCGACCGCCGGGGGCGGATCGTGGCGGGTGGCACACGAAGGGGCAGCTATGCGGCGCTGCCCGAAGTGGTCGCCGCGCTGCACGGCCGACCGCAGACGGTGCTGCGCCGCAACGCCGCCTATCGCGCGGTCTACCGCTTCGAATGGCTGTCGCGCGCCGTCGCGATCCGCGTGCATTACGCACAGCCGATCCTCGTCGACGGGCGCGTCGTCGGCGTGCTGCTGCTGTCGCGATCGGCCCGCGCGCTGTTCCGCGGCCTGTACGAGGATCGCGGCAAGATCCTGATCGGCATCGCGGCGATCTTTGCGCTGCTGGTCGTCATCAGCGGCGTCATCTCACGCGGGGTGACCCGGCCGATCGAGCAATTGGGGCAGGCGACGCGCGCGGTTGCCAGCGGCCGGGGCAGCGTTCCCGCGGTGCCGCCGACCGCCGCAGTCGAGATCCAGGGACTGTACGCCGACTTTGCGGTGATGACGGCGGCGATCGAGCGGCGGTCGCGCTATCTGCGCGACTTCGCCTATGCCGTCAGTCACGAATTCAAGACGCCGCTGGCCGGCATCCGCGGCGCGATCGAGCTGTTGCGCGACCATCCCGACATGGCCGCGCACGATCGCCACCGTTTCCTGGACAATGCCGATGCCGGTGCCGAGCGGCTCGCCGCGCTCGTCACACGATTGCTCGAACTCGCCCGCGCCGACATGGCCGCGCCCGCCGACGCGGCGGTCGATCCCGCGCCGGTGATCGCGCGCACCGCCGACGCCTATCGCGCGGACGATTTCGCGATCCGGATCGATTGGGCCACGCCCGTGCCGCCGCCACCGGTGGCGCTGCCCGCATCGACGATCGAGCATGCCATGGCCTGCCTGTTCGAGAACGCCCGCCAGGCCGGCGCGGCCCATGCCCGCGTCGAGGGTCGCGCGACCGGCCGCCACGTCACGCTCCGCGTCACCGACGGTGGCCCCGGCATCGCGCCCGGCGACCGGTCGCGGCTGTTCGAACCCTTCTTCACCACCCGCCGCGAACAGGGCGGCACCGGACTGGGCCTCGCCATCGCGCGGTCGCTGCTCGAAGCGGGCGGCGGCACGATCGATCTGGTCGAGGGCGAGGCCACGACCTTCCACGTCACACTGCCGCGCGCCTAGCGCAGCGGATCGGAAGCGCCCGGCCCCTTACTGCGCCTGCGCCTGCGCCTGCGCCTGCGCGAGCGGCACCACCGGCAGCAACACCGCACTCGGCGTCGCCCCGCCACGCCGCAGCGTCACCGTCGCCTTCCGGTAGTCGGCAGGCTTGGCGAAGAAGATGTTCGGGACATAGGTTTGCGGATTGCGGTCGTAGAGCGGGAACAGGCTCGATTGCACCTGCACCATCACGCGGTGACCGGGCTGGAAGACATGGTTCACGGTCGGGAGGCGGAAGCGGTAATGCTGCACCTTGCCGGCCGGGATTGCGGTCGGCTTGCTGAAGCTGTCGCGATAGCGGCCGCGGAAGATGTCGAGGCTGATCGGCAGTTCGTACCCGCCCATCTTGGGATCGGTCGCATTTTCCGCCGGGAAGACGTCGATCACCTTCACCACGAAATCGCCGTCGGTGCCCGTTGTCGCGGCATAGAGGTCGGCGATCGGCGCGCCCGACACGCGCATCGCCGTGGTGAGCACCGGCGTCGTATAGGTCATCACGTCGGGCCGCCCGTCGGCATGCCGCTGGTCGCTCACCAGCCAGTCGCCCCAGCGACCGTCGCCGAAGTTCACCGGCCGCGGCAGGTGCGGGACGGGCTTGGCCGGATCGGAGACATAGCTGTCGCCGCCCGCCGCGCCCTTGTCGAACCCCAGGCCGCCATCGGCTTGCAGGTAGATCGGCTTCAACGGCGCCGCACAGCCGCTGGCGCAGGCGAGCGGCCAGTCGGCGAACCGGTCCCAATGATTCTCGCCGGTGTTGTAGATCGCCGCGGCGGGCAGGTTCGCCGCCGGCCCGTCCTTCAGATATTGATTGAACAGCGGCAGCACCATGTCCTCGCGGAATTGCGCCGCGGTGTCGCCGTTCCACTGGAACGGCCCCAGGCTGCGCCCTTCGCGGTTGATCTGGCTGTGCCGCCACGGCCCCATGACGAGGAAATTGTTGCCGAGCTTGCCTTTCGCCTTCAGCGTTTCCCAGCTCGTGATCGCGCCGTACATGTCCTCCTGGTCCCACAGGCCCTGTTCCCAGATCGTCGGCACGTTGGACGGGTTGGCGGCGAGCAGCTTGTCGAGCGCCTGACCCTGCCAGAACGAATCATAGGCGGCATGCTGCGACATGCGCGTCCAATAGGGCAGTTGGTCGTAGCCCGACTTCTTCGCCCAATCGCCCGCCGAGCCGACCTCGCGGAAATTGTCGTAATCGTCCCAGCCGCCGGTCGGGGGTACGGTGCCGCCGCCCTTGTAACCGGTCTGCCCGCCCAGCCAGGCGATGTTGGCGAGCCGGAACGCGCCATAATGGAACCAGTCGTCGCCCATCCAGCCGTCGATCATCGGCGATTCCGGCGCCGCGACCTTCAGTGCCGGATGCGGCGCGAGCAGCGCCATCACCACGGTGAAGCCTTCGTACGACGATCCGATCATGCCGACGCGGCCGTTCGACTGCGGCAGGTTCGCCTTGTTCACCAGCCAGTCGATCGTGTCATAGGCGTCGGTGACGTGATCGACCTTGGTCGGGTTGAGCGGGCCGATCACCGGGCGGGTGACGACGTAATCCCCTTCGGACCCGTATTTGCCGCGCACGTCCTGATAGACGCGGATATAGCCGTTCCTGACGAAGATCTCGTCGGCCAGCGGCAGCGTCGCGAGCATCGACGCGCTGGTGCTGCGGCTGGCACGCGCCTTGGCGTTATACGGCGTGCGGGTGAGCACGATCGGCGCGTCGGTCGCATTCTTGGGGATGACGATGACGGTGTACAGCCTGGTCCCGTCGCGCATCGGGATCATGACTTCGCGCTTGATATAATCGTTGGCGGTATCGACCAGCGCGAATTTCGCCGGGATATCGCCGCCGGGCTGCTGTTGCGCATGGACGCCCACCGCGGACGCGCCCGACAGCAGGGCAAGGCACGACAGCAACAGGATGGGGCGGCGCATGGCAATCTCCGTCAGGAACGATGCCCTACGCTAGAGCCGGCGGGCCCGGTCCGGCAAGCCGCAACCGACACCGCCGTGCCGCGCGAGTTGCGCCGCGCAACCGCGCGCCTTGGGTCAGGGCAGGCTCGTCACCGGCTTGCCGCCCTTCATCACCAGCCGGACGTGGCGCACGGCGGTGATGTCGGCGGTGGGATCGCCCTCGACCGCGACCAGATCGGCGAGCAGCCCCGGCTTTACCGCGCCCAGGCGATCGGCGAGGTGCAGCGCCTTCGCATTGCCCGACGTCGCGGCGATCAGCACCTGTGCGGGACGCAGGCCCGCCGCCGCCATCAGCTCCATTTCGCGCGCATTCTGGCCGTGCGGAAAGACGCCGACATCGCCGCCCATGCAGATCGGCACGCCCGCCTGCACCGCCATGCGAAAGCTGCGGCGGTTGGTCTCGACCGCGGGCGGCGCGGGTTCGGCGCCGGTCCAGCCGCGATAGCGCGACGTCGCGTCCGACGCCGCGAGCGTGGTGCACAGCGCGATGCCATGCGCGGCCATGTCGGCGAAGATCGCGGGCGTGCCGCCATAGCCATGTTCGATCGTGTCGACGCCCGCCGCGATCGCGCGCCGCATCCCTTCGGCGGTCGAGGCATGGACTGCGACCGGGCGTCCGGCATCGTGCGCCGCCTGCACCGCCGCGGTCATCTCCGCGAGGCTCAGCGTCGCGCGGCTGTCCTCGCCGCTGCGCCAGCGGTAATCGGCGTAGAGCTTGATCCAGTCGGCCCCCGCCGCGATCTGGCGCCGGACCGCCGCGACGATCTGGTCGACGCCCGACACCTCTTCGGCGCCCTGCGGCACCGCGACGCCGGGCTCGAACCCTTTGGGGCCATAGGCGCCGAGCGCGACGATCGCGCGTGTCGCCACCTGCAGCCGGGGGCCGGGCACGATGCCCTGGTCGATCGCCGCCTTCAGCCCGACATCGGCATAGCCGGCGCCTTCGGTGCCGAGGTCGCGTTCGCTGGTGAAGCCCGCCAGCAGCGTCGCCTGCGCCTGCGCCACCGCGCGCGCGGTGCGCAGCGCCAGCGGTTCGTGCAGCACCTGATCGTCCCAGCTGGTTTCGTTATAGGGATGCAGGAACAGGTGGCCGTGCCCCTCGATCATGCCGGGCATCAGCGTCGTGCCGGGCAGGTCGATCGTTGTCGCGCCCGCCGGCACCGGCAGGTGCGCACCGACGGCCGTGATCCGGTCGCCGGTCACCAGCACCTGCCAGCCCGGATGCACCATGCCATCGACGCCGTCGAACACCCCGGCGGGCCGCAGCAACAGGGGAACGGGTGCGGGTTCGGCGGCCGACAGCGCCGCCGCCGGGCCGATCCAACATGCTGCAATCACCGCCAGCCAGCGCATGGCCATCCCCCCGTCTCCGCGTTACGTTCGACGCATGGATAAAGCTCTTCGGTCATCGCGCAATCCGTTGATCCTGCTCGCCTGTCTGGCGATGCCGCTGGGCGGAGCCGCACCGGCCCGCACCGCCGACCCGCAACTGGCGCGGTGGCGGGCGCAGGCGAAGCGGGTGACGATCACCCGCGACGATTGGGGGATCCCGCACGTCCATGGCCGCAGCGACGCCGATGCGGTGTTCGGGCTGATCTATGCCCAGGCGGAGGACGATTTCGCGCGGATCGAGGCCAATTACCTGACCGCGCTGGGCCGCACCGCCGAGGCGGAGGGCGAAGCGGCGCTATGGGCCGACCTGCGCCAGCGGCTGTTCGTCGATCCCGTCGCGCTCCAGGCGGACTATCGCGCCAGCCCGGCGTGGCTGCGCACGTTGATGCAGGCGTGGGCGGACGGACTGAACTATTACCTCGCGACCCACCCCGCCACCCGGCCGCGCGTGCTGACCCGGTTCGAACCATGGATGGCGCTGAGCTTCACCGAAGGCAGCATCGGCGGCGATATCGAGCGTATCTCGCTCAGCGATCTCAAGACCTTCTACGGACAGCCGACGCCACCCACCCCGGAAGAGACGGGCAGCGTGCCGCGCGAACCGTCGGGATCGAACGGCATCGCGATCGCGCCGCGGCTGACCGCGAACGGTCACGCGCTGCTGCTGATCAACCCGCACACCAGCTTCTACTTCCGGTCGGAAGCGCAGATGACCAGCGACGCGGGCCTCGACGCCTATGGCGCGAGCACCTGGGGCCAGTTCTTCATCTATCAGGGGTTCAACGCCCACGCCGGCTGGATGCACACATCGTCCACGGTCGACAACGTCGACGAGTTCGCCGAGCGCATCCGGCGCCAAGGCGACGGCTTCGTCTATGCCTATGGCGCGGAACGGCGGCCGGTGACGCGGCGGGTGATCGCCCTGCGCTATCGCCTGCCCGACGGCACGCTGGCGACGCGTCGCTTCACCACCTATGCGACGCACCACGGCCCGGTGGTGGCGGCGAAGGACGGCCGCTGGATCGCAACGGCATTGATGTGGAAGCCGGTGCCGGCGCTCGAACAAAGCTATCTGCGGACCAGGGCCAAGGATCTAGCGGCCTATCTGGCGGTCGCGGAGCGCAAGGCCAATTCCTCGAACGACACGCTGTTCGCCGACGACCGGGGCGAGATCGCGTTCCTGATGCCGCAGTTCATGCCGATCCGCAGCGCGCGTTTCGACTATACGCGGCCCGTCGACGGCGCCGATCCGGCAACCGACTGGCACGGGCTGCACCCGCTCGCCAGCCTGCCGAGCGTGCTCGCGCCGCGCACCGGCTGGGTGCACAACACCAACGACTGGCCGTGGAGCGCCGCCGGTCCCGACAGTCCGAAGGCCGCGGATTACCCGCGCTACATGGATCAGGTCGGCGGCAACGCGCGCGGCGTCCATGCCGATCTGCTGCTCACCGGCGCATCGGGCTGGACCCCCGAGAGGCTGCGCGCGGCGGCGTTCGACCCCTATCTGCCCGCCTTCGCGCGGCTGCTGCCCGACCTGATCGCGGCGTGGCAGGCGCTGCCCGGAACCGACCCGCGCCGTGCGGCGCTGGCACAGCCGATCGCCGCGCTTCAGGCGTGGGATCATCGCTGGGCGGCGGATTCGATCGCCACCAGCCTTGCGGTCTATTGGGGCGATCAGCTGTGGCGCGAGGTCGGCAGCTTCGCGCAGGCGGAACGCCTGAACGTTCCCGACTATATCGCGACCCGCGTCACGCCCGCGGCGAAGATCGCCGCCCTATCCGCGGCGGTCGATCGGCTGACCCGCGACTTCGGCGGATGGCGTACGCCGTGGAGCAGGATCAACCGCTTCCAGCGACTGGACGATGCGATCGCGCCGCATTTCGATGACGCAAAGCCGTCGCTGCCCGTGCCGTTCACCTCGGCACAATGGGGCAGCCTCGCCTCGTTCGGCGCCAAACCGTGGCCCGGCACGACGCGCTATTACGGCACCAGCGGCAACAGCTTCGTCGCGGTGGTGGAATTCGGGCCGCGCGTGCGGGCGATGGCGGTGATGGCGGGGGGCCAGAGCGGCGACCCCCGATCGCCGCATTTCGCCGACCAGATCACCCGCTATGCCGAGGGACGCCTGCGCCCGGTCTATTTCTATCCCGACGATCTGCACGCGCACGTCGAACGCCGCTATCGCCCCGGCGGATAGCGGCGTTCAGGGGGCGCGGCCCGGCATCCCCCGATCACCCTTCGCCGAACAGTTCGCGCTGCGCCTTTTCCAGTTCTTCCGCATAGCGCCGCCGCACGTGCGTTTCCGTTATCAGGCCGAGGACCTGTCCGTCGGGATCGACGACGACGAGTTCGTCGCGTTGCGCCTGGTCGAACCGTGCCATGATCGCGGTGATGTCGAGGTCCGGGCTCAGCACGTCGGCATGCGCTTCGGCGAGGGCGCCGACGATCGCTTCCGGCTCCAGCCCTTCGGCATGCAGCGCGGCGGGGTTGACGATCCCCGCATAGCGATCCTGTTCGTCGACCAGCACGACGCGGCTGGTCGCCCCCAGCGGATAGCGGCGTCGGAATTCGGCGACGGTGATCGTGCCCGGCGCGACATTGGGTTCGCGCCGCATCATCCGCCCGGCCGTCAGCGTCTTCATCCAGCCGACGTCGCGGGCGCTGCGGATCGTTTCACCGCGCAGGTGCAACCGCCAGGTCGAGAAGGAATAGCCAAACACCTGTCGCACGATGGTCGACGACACAAGGCTGGCGGCGAGCACCGCGCCGGTCAGGCTGAAATTGCCCGTCGCGCCCAGCA
>CAYQPM010000009.1:0-40417 GCA_964419295.1 uncultured Stakelama sp.
ATGACGATCCGCATCGCCAACACGCGCCATATCGTCGCGATCCACACCTCGGGCGACGGCGGCCGGACGTGGCGGCGCTTCGATCGCGGCATGGAGGTGTCGGGCTATCATCACAATGTGCGTGGCGGCTTCCTGATGCTGCGGCCCGGCCTCTATTCGGCGGGGGCCGGGGAGGCCCGGTTCCGGGATTTCCGCTTCCGCGCGCTGTAGAGCGGAGCGCGCACGGCGGGGGTGATGCGGATCGACGCATCGGCTACGGCGGCGACATGCTGACCGATATCGCGATCTCGCGCGCCGCAACCCTTCGCCCCATCGCCGACGTCGCGGCGGGCATCGGCATTCCCGAAGCGGCGCTGGAACCCTATGGCCGCACCAAGGCGAAGATCGACGTGTCGGCGCTGCCGACGCGCGAAGGCCCACGCGGCAAGCTGATCCTCGTCACCGCGATCAACCCGACGCCGGCGGGCGAGGGCAAGACGACGACATCCGTCGGGCTGGCCGATGCGCTGAACCGGACGGGACGGCGGGCGATGCTGGCGCTGCGCGAACCGTCGCTGGGCCCGTGCTTCGGCACCAAGGGCGGGGCGACCGGTGGCGGCTATGCGCAGGTGGTGCCGATGGAGGACATCAACCTGCATTTCACCGGCGACTTCCACGCGATCACCTCGGCGCACAACCTGCTCGCCGCGATGATCGACAACCATATCCACTGGGGCAATGCGCTGGACATCGACGTGCGCCGCATCGTCTGGCGCCGGGTGCTCGACATGAACGATCGTGCCCTGCGGCAGGTCGTCCAGTCGCTGGGCGGCGCGGCGAACGGCTATCCGCGCGAAAGCGGGTTCGACATCACGGTGGCGTCCGAGGTGATGGCGATCCTGTGCCTGGCGGAGGACATGGCGGATCTGGAGGCGCGGCTGGGCCGGATCGTGGTGGCCTATACCCGCAGCCAGGGCAGGGACGGGCGGCAGCCGGTGACCGCGCGCGACCTGAAGGCGCACGGCGCGATGGCGGTGCTGCTGGCGCAGGCGATCCGGCCGAACCTCGTCCAGACGCTGGAGGGCAATCCGGCGCTGATCCATGGTGGGCCGTTCGCCAACATCGCGCACGGCTGCAATTCGGTGATCGCGACCAAGACCGCGCTGGCGCTGAGCGATTACGTCGTGACGGAGGCGGGGTTCGGCGCGGACCTGGGCGCGGAGAAGTTCTTCGACATCAAATGCCGCCAGGCCGGGCTGGCGCCCGATGCGGTGGTGATCGTCGCGACGGTGCGGGCGCTGAAGATGAACGGCGGCGTCGCCAAGGCGGCGCTGGGCGGCGAGGATGTCGAGGCGGTGCGGCGCGGCGGCGTCAACCTGATCCGCCATATCGAAAACGTGCGCCAGTTCGGCGTGCCCGCCGTCGTGGCGATCAACCATTTCGACGCGGATAGCGATGCCGAGGTGGCGCTGGTCCGCGAGATGGTGGCGGCGCATGGGACGCAGGCGATCCTGTGCCGGCACTGGGCCGAGGGCGGGGCGGGGGCGGTCGACCTGGCCGAGGCGGTCGCGGCGCTCGCCGATGCGGGTGCGGGGCAGTTCGCGCCGCTGTACGACGACGACCTGCCGCTGATGGCCAAGATCAACACCGTCGCCACGCGCATCTATCGCGCGGAAGAGGCGGTCGCGCCGCCATCGGTGCTGGCGCAGCTCGCACGGTGGGAGGCGGAGGGACACGGCCACCTGCCGGTGTGCATGGCGAAGACGCAGTACAGCTTTTCCACCGACCCGGCGCTGCTCGGTGCGCCGACCGGGCATGTCGTGCCGGTGCGCGAGGTGCGGCTGGCGGCGGGCGCGGGCTTCGTCGTCGCGATCTGCGGCGAACTGATGACGATGCCGGGCCTGCCGCGCGTGCCCGCGGCGGAGGCGATCCGGATGGACGCGGACGGGGTGATCGAGGGGCTGTTCTAGCGGGGGACGGGATCGCCCGCTCAGGTCAGTTCGTACCAGATCGGCGAGGCGGCGAAGAGCGTCGTGGCGGGTATGTCCGGCGCGAAGCGGATCGTCGCGTCGGGCACTGCGACACCGCGGACGAGCGCCGCGACGCGCAGCGTCCTGCCGCCGGCCGTCCGCGTGAACGCCAGCACCCGGTCGCTGCCATCGACCGCGACCGGGCGATAGTCGCCGTCCGCGAACAGGGCGGGTTCCGCGCGGCGCAGCGCGAGCAGATCGGCGATCAGGCGCAACTTGGCCGGCGCATCGTCGCTGCCGAGCAATGCCTGTCGCGTGGCATAGTCGACCGGGCGGCGGTTGTCGGGATCGACCAGGCTGAGATCGGCGAGCTCGGTGCCCTGATACAGGTCGGGCACGCCCGGCAGCGTGTAGCGGAGCAGCGTCTGGACCAACGTGTTCGCGTCCGCCGCGGGCGCGAGGTCCGCGACGAAGGCGGTCGCCTCGGCGACGAAGCGCGCGTCGGACAGATAGCTGTCGACCAGCGCGGCGGCGGCGGCTTCGTACTCCGCGTCCGGAGCCTCCCACGACGAACGCAGCTTGCCCTCGCGCAGCGCCTTTTGCTGCCATGCCTTGACCCGGTCGGCGAAGGCGTCGCGATCCGCCGCATCCGGCCAGGCGCCGATCAGGGTCTGGAGCAGCATGTAGCGGTCGCCGCCATCGACATCGTGGCTCCAGGCCCAGGACATCGCCTCCCACGCCTCGACCCGGGCGCGCCATGCGTCGGGCGTGGTGCTGAGCACCGCGAGCCGGGCGCGCACGTCCTCGCCGCGCTTGTGGTCGTGCGTCGCGGTGGTCAGCATCGCATGCGGCACGTCGCGTGCGCGCTCGGCCATCATGCGGTGGAAGGCGTCGATGCCCACCCCCAGCACGGTCGCGTCGAAGCCGACGTCGTTGCGCGAGAGCAGCCGGCCCGAACGGTAGAAGGCGGTGTCCTCGACCGACTTGGCGGCGATGGGGGCCGAGAGTTGCTGGAAGCGCCGCACGGCTTCGGCCTTCGCGGCGGCGTCGCCCGGACCTTCGCCGGCGAGCCATGCGAGGACGCGGTCGACGACATGGGCCTCGCCGGGCGGGATCAGCCACGACACGCGTTCGCGCACGATGCCGCGGATCGCGGCGTCGCCGGGCGGGGCGGCGTCGCCGGTGCCGTAGGTGCGGTAGACGGGGAACACCCACAGCAGCCGATCGATCGCGCGGCGGAGCATCGCGGTGGTGACCGCTTCATCCGTGTCGAGCGCGGCGAAGGCGGCGACGCAGGCATCGCGCTGCGCCGAGAATTGCCAGTCGAGCAGGTCCTGCCGCGCCTCGAACTCCTCGGCCTCGAAGCCCTGGTAGCGGCCGCTGACGTCCTGCCACACCTCCTCCAGCGGCAGGGCGCCGAGCGGGTCGTGGATCAGCAACGCCGCCTGTTCCATGAAGTCGTAGCCGCTGGTGCCGTCGATCCCCCAGCCGACCGGCTGGCGCTCGCCCGCGCCCAGGATCTTTTCGACGACGATCCAGGCGTCCGGCCCCAGACGGTCGCGCAGGGCGTGGCAATAGCCGATCGGATCGGTCAGGCCGTCGACGTGATCGACGCGCACGCCCTGGATCAGGCCTTCGTCGTAGAGGCGGAAGTAGAGCGCGTGCGTCGCTTCGAACACCGCCGGATCCTCGATGCGGACGCCGGCGAGATCGTTGACGGTGAAGAAGCGCCGCCAGTTGAGTTCGTCGTTGGCGACGCGCCAGCTGGCGAGGCGGTAATGCTGGGCATCGAGCAGTGCGGCGAGCGGCAGGTCGCGATGTTCGGCGCGCAACGGGAAGCGGTGTTCGCCATAGGCGACGACGTGATCCCCCTCCACCGCGAGGTCGCCGGCGGCGATCGTCGCCGCGAGCGTGTCGCCGAGCACCGGCAGGACGAGCCGGCGCGACCAGTCGATGTCGAAGACGCGGGCGTGCGGGCTGTCGGGGCCGCGCGCGAGCACGTCGTTCCACCAGGCGTTGCCGCCGCCCGCCACGCCCATGTGGTTGGGCACGATGTCGATGACCACGCCCATGCCGCGCGCCTGCAAGGCGGCGACCAGGCTGCGAAACGCCGCTTCGCCGCCGAGTTCGGGGTTGATGCGGGTCGGATCGATCACGTCATAGCCGTGCGTCGACCCCGCCGCCGCGACAGTGATCGGCGAGGCGTAGAGGTGGCTGATGCCGAGCCGGTCGAGATAGGGGACCAGAGCCTCCGCATCGGCGAAGGTGAAGCCCCGGTGGAACTGCATGCGATAGGTGGCGCGGGGGATCATGCGGGCGTCTTCTGCGAGAGGATGGCGGTGCGGCGGGCGACGTCCGGCCGGGCGAGCAGCGCGGCGGTCGTATCGGGGATCCGCCGCCGCCAATTGGGATGTTCGTCGGTGGTGCCGGGCAGGTTGGGCTGTTCCGCGATGCCGACCAGATCCTCCAGCGGGACGATGGTCAGCGGGCAAGGCGCGGCGGCGGTGAAGGCGATGGCCGCGTCGATCGCGGGCGCGGCGTCTGTCGGCACCGGCCCGTTGGCAACGCCCGCGGCGGTGCAGGCGGACCACAGCGCCTTTCTTTCGCCGATCCGGCGCAGGCGGTCGGCCGGTTCGTCGGTGCCGCCGCGTTTCAGCTTGTAGTTCCAGGTGATGTCCCGCCCGGTCCACCAGCCCGCCAGCGTCGCGGTATCGTGCGTGCCGGTCATCGCCACCGCATCGCCGTCCCATGCGGCAGAGGGGATGAAGCCAGCGGCGTCGCGTTCGAACGGAAGCACCCGCATGCCGAGCATCCCCCGCGCCGCCATCGTGTCGCGGAAGCCGGGAGGCACGGTGCCGAGGTCTTCGCCGATCACGATCGCTCCGGCGCGATGCGATTCGATCGCGAGGATGCGGAGCAGGTCTTCGAACGGCATCGCCAGATAGGCGCCGTCGCTCGCCGCCCCGCCGTCCGGGATCACCCACAGGCGTTTGAGGCCGAGCGCATGGTCGATGCGCAGCCCGCCGGCATGAGCGAGCGCGGCGCGGACGGTGCGGATGAAGGCGTCGAAGCCGGTACGGCGCAGCGCAAAGGGCGACAGCGCGGTGATGCCCCAATTCTGTCCCTGCGGCCCGAGCGGATCGGGCGGCGCGCCGATCGACAGGCCGGTGAGCAGGTCGCCGCGCCGGTTCCACGCATGGCTGCCCCCTGCGTCCATGCCGACGGCGAGGTCGGCGATCAGGCCGATCCGCATGCCGGCGGCAGTCGCGGCGGACTGCGCCCTGGCGAGGCTGGCGTCGGCGAGCCATTGCAGAAAGGCGTGGAAGGCGACGTCGCGCGGATGATCGGCGGCGAAGCGTTCCACCGCAGCGCCGGCGGGGTCGTGAAATTCGGTCGGCCAATCCTGCCAGCCGGTCGCTTCGGGTCCGCATCGCGCGCGGACATGGGCGTGGAGCGCGTCGTAGCGGGCGTGCGCGTCCCAATCCGGCCGTCCGGCGCGGTCCGCCTCGAATCGGGCGAGCAGCGCGGGATCGGCCGCATCGAATGCGCGGCGGAGGTGGCTCAGGCGATCGGGCAGCGCCCGCTGCCAGTCGATCAGGTCGCTGCCGGGTTCCGCCGCCGGCGGCAGGGGACCGGCGAGCGTCGGGTCGGCGAGCAGGACATGATGGAACAGCCGGCTCGACGGCGCATAGGGGCTGAACCGGCTTGCGTCGTCGGGGAACAGCGCATGGGTCGGGCTGATCGCGAGGGCATCCGCGCCCGCGCCCGCAAAGGCGACCGCGGCTTCGGCGAGGATGCCGAGATCGCCATAAGGCGCGGCGCGGCTGCCGCGGAGCGCGGGGATCTGCACCGCCGCGCCCCAGCCATGGCCGGGCGGCGGCGCGACGCAACGCAGTGGCGCGACCGCAAGCGTGATCGCCGCGTCGGCGGTATCGAGCCGGTGATAGCCGGGCCGTTCGATCGCGGGGATGGTGCCGTCAGCGGCGATGTGGAGATCGCGGCGCGTACCATCATCGAGGATGAGTGTCGCCGCCCCCGGTCTTGCCTGCGTCGCGATCGGGCGGCCGAGGTCGGCGGTGACGAAAGGCGCGCCGGTGGTGCGGGTGTCGAGCGTGGCGAGGATCGCGCGAAGGACATCGTCGCCGACCCGATGCCGGCGACCGTCGGCGTCTTCCCATTCGGGCTGGAGCCCGGCGGCTGCGGCATCGCGGGCGAGGTCGCTCATCGCGCGATCCATGCGGCGAAGCGGGTGCCTTCGGCGTGGAGCAGGTCGCCTTCGCCGGGGGGCAGCGGTTGTGGCGTGTCCGCGAGGTCGATCGCGAGGGTGAGGATGCTGCCGTCGCCCAGTCGCCAGCGCGCGGTGACCGCGGCGGCGCCGGTCGCCGCTGCGCCGAGCGCGGTCGTGCCGGCGAGATGGGGCACGATCGCCCGTTGGCGCAACGCGATCAGGTCGCGGTACAGCGCGTGCCAGCTTTGCGCGTCCGGGCCGGGCCGGGGGCGCGAGCGTTCGAAGGTGTCGATGGCGTTGGGATCGGGAATGCGTTCGCGCGCCGCCGGGTCGGCGAAGGCGTCGAACTTGGCGAATTCCTTGCGCCGGCCTTCGCGCACGGCGTCCGCCAGATCGTCGTGGAAGTCGGTGAAGAACAGGAACGGGCTGTCGCTGCCGATGTCGTCGCCCATGAACAGCAGCGGGATCTGCGGGCCGAGCAGCAGCAGCGCGGTCGCGGCGCGCAGGCGGTCGGGATCGGCCAGCATCGTCAGCCGCTCGCCGAGCGCGCGGTTGCCGACCTGATCGTGGTTCTGGAGGAACGAGACGAAGCGCGTCGGCGACAGATGCGCGCTGGCTGTCCCGCGCGGCCGCCCGTCGTGGTTGGGTGAGCCTTCGCCCTGATAGATGAAGCCTTCGGACAGGCAGCGGGCGAGGCGTTCGGCGGGACGATCGGCGAAGTCGCCGTAATAGGCGCTGGTCTCGCCGGTCAGCAGCACGTGGAGGACGTTGTGGAAATCGTCGTTCCATTGCGCATCGAAGCCACCGGCGCGCAGGCGATCGGCGTCGTTGCCTTCGTTTTCCAGCACCAAGTGGACGTGCCGGTCGGGCAGGGCGGCGCGGATCTCCGCCGCCATCGCATCGAGGAAGCCGGGGTTGGCGATCGCGTGGACCGCGTCGAAGCGGAGGCCGTCGAAGCGATATTCGTCCAGCCACATGAGGGCGTTGTCGACGAAGAAGCGGTGCACCGCCGGCTGGGTGACGGCGACCGCGCCACCCCAGGGCGTGTGGACGTCGGCATCGAAGAAGTCGCTCGCATAGGCGCCGAGGTGGTTCCCGTCCGGGCCGAAGTGATTGTAGACGACGTCGAGGAACATCGACAGGCCGAAGGCATGGGCCTCGTCCACCAGCGCCTTCAGCGCGGCGGGCGAGCCATAGGCCTCGGCAGGGGCATAAGGCAGGACGCCGTCGTAACCCCAGTTGCGCGTGCCCCCGAAGGCGTTGACCGGCATCAGTTCGATCGCGGTGATGCCGAGCGCGGCGAGTGCCGGGATCTGGTCCATCACGCCGCGAAAGCCATCGAGCGCGCCGACGTGCAGTTCGATCAGCACCGTCTCTTCCCACGGCCGGCCGCGCCAGTCGTTCACCGTCCAGGCATAGGCCGGGTCGATCACCAGGCTCCAGCCGTGCACGCCGCCCGACTGCGCGCGGCTGGCGGGATCGGGCACCGCGAGGTCGGCATCGAGGCGGAAGCGATAGCGGGTGCCGGCCGGCGCGGGCGTGGTGACGACGAACCAGCCGTCGTCCGACGCCGCCATGGTCAGCGCGTCGCCGCCGTCGATCTCCAGCGTCACCGAGGCGCGATCGGGCGCCCACAAGGCGAACCGGGTGCGCCCGTCGTCGAGCAGCGTCGCGCCCCAGGCCGGTGTCATGCCTGCGCATCCCGATCGTCGAAGGCGGCGGTCCAGGTGAGCAACACCGCGCCTTGCGGTGCGACCTCATAGGTGTCGCCGGTCGGCATCTCGCCCTGTTCGGGCCGGGCGCTGTCGATCAGCAGGGTGCGATGTTCGTGCGGCGGCGGCAGGTGGAAGGTGACGGGATCGGCGGACCCGTTGACGAGCAGCGACACCGCCTCCACCTCGCCCGCCGCATTGCACGACGCGCGGCGCATCATGAGGGCGCGCCCTTCCGGGTTCTGCCAGTCCTCCGGCGACAGTTGCTGGCCGCGTTCGTCCCACCATTCGATGTCGTTGATGCCGTGGCCGGGCGAATCCTGCCCGTAGAGGAAGGTCGCGGCGCGCAGCACCGGGTAGCGGCGGCGCAGATCGGCGAGCCGCGCGACATAGTCGATCTGCGTCTGGCCTTCGGGCGTCTCCGCCGCCTGCCAGTCGAGCCAGCTGATCGCATTGTCCTGGCAATAGGCGTTGTTGTTGCCCTGCTGCGTGCGGCCGAATTCATCCCCCGCGACCAGCATCGGCGTGCCGAGCGAGGCGAGCAGGGTGGTGAGCATCGACCGCTGCACCCGCCCGCGCGCATCGCGGATCGCGGGGTCGTCGGTCGGCCCCTCCACCCCCCAGTTGCGCGAATGGTTGTTGTCGTGGCCGTCGCGATTGTCCTCGCCATTCGCCTCGTTGTGGCGTTCCTCGTACATGACGGTGTCGGCGAGGGTGAAGCCGTCGTGCGCGGAGAGCAGGTTGATGCTCGCCCAAGGCCGCCGCGCGCGGCGATCGAACAGGTCGCCCGATCCCGACAGGCGTGCGGCGAGGTCGCCACGCTGCCCCGGCTCGCCGCGCCAGAACTGGCGGACGGTGTCGCGATATTTGTCGTTCCATTCGGCGAAACCGGGCGGGAAGTTGCCGAGCTGATAGCCGCCGGGCCCGACGTCCCACGGTTCCGCCATCAGCTTCAGCCGGCCGAGCACCGGGTCCTGTCGCACCACGTCGAAAAAGGCGGCGCCGGGATCGAAGCCGTCATCCTCGCGCCCCAGCGTCAGGCCGAGATCGAAGCGGAAGCCGTCGATGCCGAAGCTGGTCGCCCAATAGCGCAGCGAATCGGTCACCATCTGAATGACGCGCGCCTTCGTCAGGTTGAGCGTGTTGCCGGTGCCGGTGTCGTTGATCGTGTAGCGCGGCTGATCCTTGACCAGCCGATAATAGCTGGCGTTGTCGAGACCCCGCCACGACAGCGTCGGGCCTTTCTCGCTGCCTTCGCAGGTGTGGTTGTAGACGACGTCGAGGATCACCTCGATCCCCGCCTTGTGCAGGCGATGGACGGCGCGGCGCAGCTCGTCCTGGCTGTCCATGGACATATAGGCCTGTTCGGGGGCGAAGAAGCCGAGCGTGTTATAGCCCCAATAGTTCCTGAGGCCCTTTTCCTGCAGGAACCGGTCCTGCGTGAAGGTCTGTATGGGGAGCAGTTCGAGCGCGGTGACGCCGATCCGCTTGAGGTGCGCGATCACCGCGGGATGGCCGAGCGCGGCATAGGTGCCCCGTTCGCGCGGCGGCACCAGCTCCATGAGCTTGGTCAGGCCCTTGACATGCGCCTCGTAGATCACCGTTTCGGACCAGGGCGTGTTCGGCCTGGTGTCGCGCGACCAGTCCCAGTGATCGTCGACCACCACCGCCTTGGGCATGGCGGGCGCACTGTCGCGCTTGTCGAAGCTCAGGTCTTCCCGGGCGTGACCGACCTTGTAGCCGTGGAGCGCGTCGGTCCATTTGATCTGGCCGGCGAGCCGCCGCGCATAGGGATCGAGCAGCAGCTTGTTCGGGTTGAAGCGATGGCCGTTCTCCGGCTCGTAGCGGCCGTGCGCGCGATAGCCGTAGAGCAGGCCAGGCGCCGCGTCGGGCAAATAGCCGTGCCAGACTTCGTCGGTGCATTCGGGCAGGGTGATGCGGTGCAGCTCACGCTTGCCGGAGGGATCGAACAGGCACAGTTCGATACGGTCGGCATTGGCGGAATAGACGGCGAAATTGACGCCCAGCCCGTCGAACGTGGCGCCGAGAGGATAAGGCGAGCCCGGATCGAGCCGGTCGGGCAAGGCATGCAAAGTCGAGGACCCCCAGATGTGTTTGCTGCGCGAGAACGCAGGTGCAGCATGGAAGGTCCCGAGACGTGTCGTGGCGGCAGCGATCTGCGCCGGAGACTGCGCTCCGGCGCGACCGCATCCGCATCAACGGCCCGGCAGCGGATCGATGCCATCCGTGCGCCACTGCCCGAGCAGCTTGCACTCCCGCGCGGGCATGCGTGCACTGGTGGTCCTCTCGACCATGCAGACACGCGGATTGTATTTGCGGGGCGCCGTCGATGGCGATTGGGCTGCGGCCGACGGCGCTGCGGGCGTAGTGGCGTCGGGCTGTGCCGCAGTGGTGGACAGGATGGCGGCAGCGATAGCGATGAACATGACGATCTCCCAAGCAAGCAGCATAATCGGCTGCATGTGTGTTACTGCATTATGCATGCCAAACACGTTGCAGAAGGGGGAAGGTGTGTGAGCCGGCTGGGAACTGACCAAATGTCGGCGTTTCCCGCCAGAAGTCAGGATCTGGCGGGTTGCTTGCTGAGAAAGCGGGACGCCGCTCGGCAAAAGCGCCATGGTGTGTCCACGGCCCGGGTGATGCCGATCCGTGTCGTCGCGACGATCGGCTCGGCTGCATCCGCGGCGCACAGCAGGAATGGCGGGCGGGAGAGGCTCTCCGAATTGAGCGCCAGATCGACGTCGAGTGCCTGGCTCAGGCGGCCGGGCCCGGCGCAGAGCAGGCGCGGGTTGGACAGGCCGCGCCGGGCGATCATCGTATCGATGCCATGGGTCGGCTCCAGCGCGCGGATCAGCACGGCGCTGCCGGGCCGGCAGACGAGGTTGAGGCACCAGTGGATGCCGTAGCTGCGGTAGACATAGGCGTGCCCGTGCGGGCCGAACATCGCGGCGTTGCGGGGCGTCGGCCCGCGGTTGCTGTGCGAGGCGGGGTCCTGCGCGTCATAGGCTTCGGTTTCGACGACGATGCCGCCGACGCCGTCAACCAGCAGCGTCGCGCCGATCAGGTCGCGGGCGACGCTCTCCACGTCCCGGTCGAAGAAGTCAGGTGGCAGCGGCATGGTCGTCACATCGTGGCCGGACGCGCGGGCTAAGCCAAGGTTTCCAGCAGCTGCTCGATCCGTTCCAGCCGTTGGTGGGGGTCCTCGATCCGTTCCGCGAGGATCAGGCGGCCGTTCTTCTCGGTCAGGCCCGGCGGCGGCGTCTGCAACGGGTGGCGCGGCGTCAGCGCGACGGCGGCGGGGCCGGCATCGATCCGCGCGATCGCCGTCGCGCGCGCCGCACAGCGGACGCGGGCCTCGGCGATCAAAAGGCGTGCGGCGTCGGGCAATTCCCCGAACCGGTCCTCCAGTTCGTCGGCGAGCGCGTCGAGCCCCTCGGCATCCTCGATCCGGGCAAGCCGGCCATAGATCGTGACCCGCAATTCCTCGTCGGGAATCCAGCTGTCGGGCAAGCGCCCGCCCAGGCCGAGATGCAGCTCGGGGCTCCACCGCTCCACCGTCTCGCCGCGCGCGGTGCGCAACGCGCTTTCGAGCAGATGCTGGTACAGGTCGATGCCGATCAGCTTCATATGCCCCGCCTGCGTTTCGCCGAGCAGGTCGCCCGCGCCGCGCATGTCGAGGTCGCGCGCGCTGATCGCGAAGCCCGCGCCGAGCCGGTCGAACGCCTCCAGCGTCTTGAGCCGCTTCAGCGTGCGTGGCGCGATCGTCGCCTCCGGGTCGGTCAGCAGCAGCACCTGGCCGCGCCGGGCGCCGCGGCCCACGCGCCCGCGCAACTGATGCAGCTGCGACAGGCCGAAGCGGTCGGCGCGCCAGATCACCATCGTGTTGGCGCGCGGCACGTCGAGCCCCGCTTCGATGATGTTGGTCGCCAGCAGCACGTCGCCGTCGCCGCCGGCGAAGCGGACCATGGCATCGTCGATGTCGGCGGCGGGCATCTTGCCGTGCGCCTGGACGATCTCCAGCTCGGGCACCGACTTGGCGAGCTTTTCGGCGAGCGGGGCCATGTCCTCGATCCGCGGCACGACGACGAAGCTCTGGCCGCCGCGGCTGCGTTCGCGCAGCAGGGCGGTGCGGACGGTGGCGGCGTCGAACGCGCCGACGGTGGTGCGGATCGGCTGGCGGCGCGCCGGCGGCGTGGCGATCACGGACAGCTGTTGCAGCCCGACCAGCGCGGTCTGCAACGTCCGCGGGATCGGCGTCGCGCTGAGCGTCAGCACATGAGCCTGTTCGTCGGGATCGGCGCACAGGTCGCGCAGCCGCGTCTTGTCGGCCGTCCCGAATCGCTGTTCCTCGTCGATGACGACCAGCGCCAGATCCCGGTACGCGATCCCCTTCGCCGCGACCGCGCCGGTGCCGACGACGACGTGCACCGACCCGTCGGCCAGTCCCGCCTTGATCCGTTTGCGATCGGCGGCGGAGGTGAGGCGCGACAGGCCGGCGACGACCACGCCGGTGCCCTCGAACCGTTCGGCGAAGCTGTGCAGGTGTTGCCGCGCCAGCACGGTGGTCGGCGCGGCGATCGCGACCTGGCGCCCGGCGAGCGCCGCGATTGCGGCGGCGCGCAACGCGACCTCGGTCTTGCCATAGCCGACGTCGCCGATCACCAGCCGGTCCATCGGCCGGCCGCTGGCGAGATCGTCGCGCACCGCCGCGATGGCACGCGCCTGATCGGGGGTCTCGGTATAGGCGAAGCCGGCGGCGAAGCGTTCGTACGCCGCGGTGTCGGGTTCCAGCTTCGGGGCGGTACGCTGCGCGCGCTCCTCGGCAAGGGCGGTGAGACCGCGGGCGCTTTCGGCGATGGCCGCATCGATCGCGCCGCGCCGTTTCTGCCAGCTGGCCCCGTCGAGCCTGTCGAGCGTCACCGCGTCGGCATCGGCGCCGTAGCGCCAGATGCGATCCGCCTCCGCAACCGGCACCAGGCGTACGCCATCGTCGGTATAGGTCAGCGCGATCGCGTCGCCGCCTTCCTGCGGCAGGGGTTGCAGGCCGGACACGACGGCGAGGCCGTGATCCTCGTGCACCACCACGTCGCCGACGCGGATCTCGCCGAAGTCGAACAAGGCGGTGTCGGCCGCCGTGGTGGCGTGATCCTCGCGTTCGGCGCGGCTGCCGAGGAGGTCGGCCGCCGCGATGGCGACGATGCCGTCACGGCGAAAGCCGCGATCGGCGGCGAGGGGCAGCGCCACCAGGCTGGCCGGTGCGGCATCGCGCACCGCCTGCCACGATGCGACGTCCGCGACCGGCAGCTTCATGGCCTTGGCGAAGCGGCGGCGCAGGAAGCGTAGGTCGCGCGCGCTGCCGAGGATGGCGACACGGTCGCCCGCGTCCAGCGCTTCGCGCGCCAGCCGCGTCATGCCGCGCATCGGCGCCTTGCCTTCGACGAAACGCGGTGGCGGATCGCCGGCGCGGGCGATTGCGGGGAGCAGGCGCCCGTCGATCGCCTTCGTCCAGCGCGCTTCGCTCAGCGTGTCGGCGATGGCGCGTTTGGGACGGCGCCTGGCGGCGTCGGCCGCGAGCGCGAGAAAGCGCTTGCGGCGTTCGTCGGCGCCGGGGTCGAGGGCGATGCGGGCGTCGGGCAGATGGTCCGCCAGGCTGACACCCGGATCGGTCAATGGCGGTTCGGCGACGCGACCGAGTTCGCGCGTCGTGATGCTGCCGACGGTGCGCTGGTCGGCGGGGTCGAAGCATCGCAGGTCCGCGATCCTGCCGTCGATCTCCTCGATCCGGAGCGGCTGGCTGGCGTCGGCGGGAAAGACGTCGAGCACCTGCCCGCGCAAGGCGACCTCGCCGGGTTCGTCGACGCGCTCGTCGGGAACATAGCCGATCTCGGTCAGGCTGGCGTAGAGCGCGTCGAGGTCGATCGCGGCGCCTACCGCGACCGTCGGCGGGGCGGCGGCGAAGGCGTCGGGCGGCGGATAGGCGCGGGCGAGCGCCTCGCCCGTGGTGATGCAGGCGATCCGCGGCCGTTCCGCCTTTTCCAGCGCCAGCCGGATGCGGCGCAGCGCCGACACGCGCTGGCCGACGTTGGCGGGCGAGGCGGGGGCGGCATCGCCGGGCAGCGCGTCGCTACCGGGACAGAACAGCACCTCCGCCTCCGGCGCGGCGATCGCCAGTGCGCGGGCAAGCGCGATGCCGCGCGCCTCGTCCGCGACGGCGTAGAGCAGATCGCCGTCCGCCAGCCCCTCGGCAAGGGCGGCGGCGATTTCGGCGATGGCCAGCGGCTGGTGATCGGCAACGGGGCTGGCGGAAGCCGGCATGAACGATGGGCGCCTTTCGGGAGAGGGCTCTTCCGAACGGACGATAAGCTGCGGTGTTCCTTGTTTTATTTTGCGGGAAGCGCGCGCGGCCAGCCGTGATCCCCGGCCCAGCCGACGAACAGGTCCTGCCATGGCACCGGCGTGCCGTCGCGGTGTGCGGCGGGTGGCCCGTGGCCGCCGCGTTCGAAGATCATCAGTTCGGTCGGGACCTTTGCCGACTTCAACGATTCGTACATCAGCACCGCGTTGCGCGGCGGCACGACCGGATCGTCGGCATTGGCCGCGACGAAGGTCGGCGGCATGTCGGCCGGCAGGTCGATCTGCGCGGAATAGCGGCGTTGCCATTCCACGTCCGCGGCGTGCGAGCCGAGCAATTCGCGGCGGGACTGGGCGTGGACGCCGTCGTCCAGCATCGTGATGACCGGGAAGAACAGCCCCGCGACATCGGGCCGCGCCGACAGCGCATCCGCCGCGTCGATCGGGTCGTAGGTCTTGCTCGCCGCGCGTGTGGCGAGTCGCGCCGCGACGTGGCCGCCGGCGGAAAAGCCGGTGACCGCGATGCGCGCCGGATCGACCGTCCAGCGCTTGCCCGCGCCGGCGCGGATCACGCGCATCGCCCGCTGGGCATCCTGCAACGCGACGTCGGGTCCCGCCGCCCAGGTGTCGTGCGGCAGGCGATAGAGCATCTCGAACGCGGTGACGCCGCGCGCCGCGAAATCGCGGGCGATGCCGCCGCCGTTGCGCCCCACCGCGACGCGCGCATAGCCGCCACCGGGACAGATCAGCACGGCGGCACCGTTGGGCTGCGCGGGCTTCACCACCGTCAGCATCGGCGTCGCGACATGCGGCCAGGCGATGTCGTCCGTCCCGCCGGTGGGCGAACGCCTGACCCATTGATCGACGATTCCCCGGCCTTCGCCGCCGGGCGCCGCGCCGGGCCACAGGGGAAAGCGTTCGACCGTCACCCCGCCGGTTTCGGCGAACGCGGGCAGCGGCAGCATGGCGGCGAGGCCGCCGGCGATCAGCATGCGTCGTGTGGTCATGTCAGTTCCCGTCGGGGCGCGTGGCGTCGTGCATCACGCTGGGCGCGAGGCGGAAGGTGGCGGGATCGGGCGGGCGCGCCGGATCGAACGCGGGCAGGTCGTCGCGCAGATGCGCGCCAAGCGGCGATCCCGCGAGGCCCCGGGCGACGATCCGCGCGAGCACCCATGCACCGTAATTGTCGTGATGCGTCGCGTCCTTGCCGCCGTCGTTGAACGCCAGCGGCGCGCGGGCGGGGCCGAGCGCCTCGTAGAAGGCGATGCTGCCGGCGTTGAGGTCGATCACCGGCACCTTCTCGTCGGCACCGACCGCGCGCACCGCCGCGGCGTAATCGGCGAGCGTCGGCTTGATCCGGTTGCCGTTCCACATCCGCCGTTCCGGCGAGGTGACGAGCATGGGCGTGACGCCGCGCCGGCGGAATTCGGCGATCCAGGTGCGCAGATAATCGCGATAGGTGCTGGCCGCCGCCGCATAGGTCTGCGGCCATTGCACCTTCTGGTCGTTATGGCCGAACTGGATCAGCGCGACGTCGCCGGGCTTCACCGATTCCAGCACCTTGGCAAAGCGCAGTTCCGACATGAAGGATTTCAGCGTCTCACCCGATTCGGCGTGATTGGCGATGGCGATATCGGGCTTGAAGAAGATGGGCAGCATCTGCCCCCAGCTCGCCGCCGGCTCCGCAGGCTGGTCGGTGACGGTCGAATCGCCGAGCAGGAATACGGTGGGCAGCCGAACCGGCTCCACCGCGATGGCGGTGACGCCGGGCGCATCGCCCAATATTTCCAGCGTGAGCCTGCCGTCCCAGCTGAACGATCCCTGTTCGCGCGGCTTCAGGCGGACGCGGTCGCCGCCGGGGGCGTTGGCGGGCGGCGGCGCGAGCGCGGCGTCGCGGACGTTGACGATGAAGCTGCGCGTGACGCTGCGACCGGCGGGGACGGCGACCGCGTCGAGCATCAAGCGACGCGATTCGGCCTTGATCGTGGTGACGGTCGCCACCTTCGGCCGGCCGAGCCTCACGGTGACGCGGTAGTTGCCCGGTGCCGCAGCGAGCGAGAACAGCGCCGGATTGCCGGGCTCGAACCCATAGCCCCCGGCATAGATGCGATTTGCGGGGACGGGCGTGCCGCCCTTTGCCGCATGGTCGCCGAAGGTGAAGCGCCGGACGGTTCGATCCGGCCCTGGCAGGCTGGCTTCGGTCTGGTCCGCTGCCTTTGCGGGGGAATATCCCGGAGCCGCCGCCGCGCCGATCAGCAACACCGCCGCGATTGCGATCATTCGCACGACGGGCCGCCCGCCGGCGTCGTCCGCGTCAGCGCGGGGACGTGCGGGGTGACACGCCGGGCGATGGGCAGCCGCGTCGCCTTCAGCCCGGTCGCGACGAGATCGGCGACGCGGCGCGCGCCGAGTTCGCTGAAATGCGTGTCGTCGGAGATGCCGTTCGGAAAGCCCGGCGCCCCCGCAGCGCCCTCATAGTGCAGGTAATAGGCCTTGGACGCGTCCGGCCCGACCGACTGCACCCAGGCCTGCGACGTCTTGCCGAGGTCGATCAACGGCGTGTGCGTTTCCCGCGCCACGGCCCGCGCCGCGTCGGCATAGGTCGGGAAGCTCGGCTGTTCGACGCCGTCCTTGAAGTCGCGGCGCGCGACCGGCGTCAGGATCACCGCCTTTGCCCCCGCCGCTTTCGCGACGTCGAGGAAGCGATGCAGGTTGGCCCGGTATTGCTCGATCGTGGTGTAGCGTTCGGGCTTGTCGATGCTGGCATCGTTGTGGCCGAACTGGATCAGCAGGGTATCGCCCTTGCGCAGATCGGCGACGATCTTGTCCAGCCGGCCTTCGCGGATGAAGCTGTTGGTGCTGCGCCCGCCGATCGCGCGGTTCTCGACCGTCACGCCGGGAACCGCGCAGCGCAGCATCGTGCCCCAGCCGGACTGCGGGTATTTTTCGGGCTTATAGTCCTGCGCGGTCGAATCGCTGGCGATGAAGATGCGGGGGGCGGGGTCCGCCGCGCCGATCGCGGATCCGGATACCAGCAGCGCCAGCGCCGATACGACCAAGCCGCTCACTCTCATGCCACTCTCCACGCTCTGTTCTTCGTCGCATCATGCGGCGGAGTGTCGCCCGGTGCAACATCATTATATGGGACCATGGCTGATTATCTAGGATAGGCTTGGCAGGCTGACCCATCCGGCTTAAGCAGGACGCAGGCGCCGCAGAGCGCCGCGGAGGAGGTGACCGGATGCGCAGAGTGACGACGATCCTGACCGCCGCGGCGGCGCTGGCCATGCCCGGCATGGCGACCCCGCGCGACCGGTTGGCCGACTGGACGATCGAGGCGGAATCACCCGCCGCGCACGTTACGGCCAAGGGCGGCACGCTCGATATCGACAGCCCCAAGGGCATCACCCTGTGGTGGCGAAGGCCGGTCGCGGCGCCGGTGACGATCGCGTTCGAGGCGATGGCGGTGTCCGCCGGCGGCGCGAACGATCGGGTAAGCGACCTCAACGCCTTCTGGATGGCGACGGACCGGGACGGCGGTTCGGTGCTGGCGCACCGGCGCAGCGGGGCCTTTTCCGCCTATGACGATCTCAAGACCTATTACGTCGGCATCGGCGGCAACCGGAACACGACGACGCGCTTCCGCCGCTACATCGGGGAAGCCGGCAACCGGCCGCTGCTTCCCGAACACGACCTGTCCGCCCCCGCCGACATGCTGCGCGCCAACACGTGGATCCGTATCCGCCTGATCGCGGACGGCACGACGATCGCGGTCGAGCGCGACGGGCGGCGGCTGTTCACGCTGGCCGACGACCATCCCTATACGCGCGGCCATTTCGGGCTGCGCACCACCTGGAGCCACCTGCGCATCCGCCGCCTGACGGTGACGCAATCGTGATGGAGACCCGCATGCACCTCAGCCGACGCGACACGATCAAGGCCGGACTGCTCGGCGGGGCGACCGCGCTGATGCCCGGTGCGGTCGCCGCCGCCCCCGCGCCGGCCCCCGCATCGGCCTTCGCGCCCGCGCCGGTCCGCTGGATCGACGGCGCGGCGCCGGTGCTGCACGCGGGGCAGACGTTCGGCGTCGCCTGGCCACGCGGCGCGCTGAAGGGCAATACGCGGCTGACCGTGCAGTCGGGCGGTGCGACGGTGCCGGCGCAAAGCTGGACGACGGCGACGTGGCCGGACGGATCGATCAAATGGTCGGCGCACGCGATCCCCGCGGACGTTGCCGCCGCGGACTTCACCGTCGTGCGCGGGCGCGACATGGCACCCCGGCAGCCGGTCCGCGTCACCGAGACGGCGGACGCGATCCTGATCCAGTCGGGCGACCTGCGCTGGGAGGTGGCGAAATCGGGCGAGGCGCTGATCCGCTCCGCCAGCCAGGGCGGCAGGCCGGTGCTCGGCCCGGTGACGCTGGTCGGCGCGGTGCGCAGCGATCCGCTGCATGGCGAGGCGCTGCCGTTCGCCGGCACGATCGAACGCGTCACGATCGAACAGCGCGGGCCGGTGCGCGCGGTCGTGAAGATCGAGGGGCGGCATGCCGCGGGCGATCGGCGCTGGATGCCGTTCACCGTCCGCCTCTATGCCTATGCCGGGTCGGCGGGACTGCGGATCGTCCACAGCGTGGTGTTCGACGGCAATCCGGCGAAGGATTTCCTGTCCGCGATGGGCGTGCGGGCGGCGGTGCCGATGACCGGCGCGCTGCACGACCGGCACGTCCGCATCGCCACCGACGGCGCGATGTTCGCCGAAGGCGTGCGGCCGCTCACCGGGCTGCGCCGCGATCCCGGCAAGCCCTTCCGCGATGCGCAGATCGCCGGGCAGGCGACGCCGCCGATCGATCAGATGGCCGCACCGGTGCGCGCGGTGCTCGACCGGATCCCCGCCTGGGGCGATTTCCGGATGGAGCAGCCCAACGCCAACGGCTTCGCCATCACCAAGCGGACCGCGCCCGGACAGGGGTGGGTGGACAGCACGGAGGGGCGCCGCGCGCCCGGCCTCGCCTATGTCGGCGGCCCGCGCGGCGGCGCGGCGATCGGTATCCGCTATTTCTGGCAGCGCCATCCGACCGCGCTGCATATCGACGGCGCGACCGGGGACACGGCGCAGCTCACCGCCTGGCTCTGGTCGCCGGAGGCCCCGGCGATGGACGTGCGCCCCTATCACGGCACGATGGGGATGGAATCCTACGACGCGCAGAACCAGGGGCTGTCGGTCACCTACGAGGATTACGAGCCGGGCTGGGACGATGCCGGCGGGATCGCGCGCACCGCGGAGCTGATGCTGTGGGCGCTGCCCGCCACGCCCCCGACCGAAACGCTGGCGACGATGGCACACATGCAGGCGCAGCCGCCGCAGCTGATGACCGCGCCGGCGCATCTTCAGGCCGCCCGGGTGTTCGGCGACTGGGGTCTGCCCGACCGGTCGACGCCCAACCGCAAGGCGATCGAGGACCAGCTGGTCAACCTGATCGATTTCTACGCGGGCGAGGTCGATCGCCGCTCATGGTACGGGTTCTGGAACCACGGCGACGTCATGCACACCTATGACGCCGACCGGCACCAGTGGCGCTACGACATCGGCGGGTTCGCCTGGGCGAACAGCGAATTGTCGCCGGACCTGTGGCTGTGGACGCAGGTGCTGCGCACCGGCGATGCGCAGGCGTATCGCTTCGCGGAGGCAATGACCCGGCACACCGGCGAGGTCGACGTCTATCACTCGGGCCGCTTCAAGGGCATGGGCACGCGCCACGGCGTCCAGCATTGGAGCGACAGTTCAAAACAGCCGCGGGTCAGCAACGCGAGCTACCGCCGCATCTTCTATTATCTGACGGCCGACGAGCGGGTGGGCGACCTGCTCCGCGACCTCGTCACATCCGACCGCACGCTGACCGAGGTCGAGATCGGCCGCAAGGTGCCCGGCGCCAAGCGGCCGGTGCTCCCCGCGGGCACGATCGAGATGACGTTCGGCACGACCTGGTGCCCGCTCGCCGCGGCGTGGCTGACCGAATGGGAGCGGACCGGCGACACGCATTGGCGCGACCGCATCGTCGCCGGCCTCGACAGCATCGGCCGCCTGCCGCACGGCTGGCTGACCGGCAGCGCGCCGTTCGACATGGCGTCGGGCCGCTTCATCGACCAGAACCGCAAGATCAGCCTGTCGCACCTCAACGCGGTGTTCGGCGCTGTGGAGGTCAGCGCCGAGCTGATCCGCCTGCTCGACGTGCCCCGCTATCGCGCCGCCTGGCTGGAATATTGCCGGTGGTACAATGCGCCCCAGGCGGAGTATCTGGCGAAGTTCGGCGCACCCTTCGGCCCGCGCAACCTGCGCGAGGGGCATTCGCGGTTGACCGCCTATGCCGCGTATCAGGAGAAGGATGCGGCCCTGGCGAACCGCGCCGCGGAGGAATTCCTGTCGGGCGATGCCGGCCTTGGCACATGGCCCGCCGATCCGCGGCGGCCGGTGGTGGGCGTGCTGGAATGGCCCGGCGTGTCGACCAATGCATCCGCGCAATGGGGACTCGCCGCGATCGAGAACCTGGCGCTGGTGCCCGATGCGCTGGACCGGGTCGCGCTGGTGGCGCCCGATGCGCCCGGGCGCAAGCGCGAGAAGGACAACGGGCGGGACTGAGGGGAACGGGAGCCGCATGTGTGGCCCAAGGGCCTCGTCGGCTCCCGTTCCCCGAACCGCCGGGGCGCCTAGACCCCTGCCGCCAGATAGCGTTCCAGTTCGTCGCTGCCGCCGATCTGTTCGCCGTCGATGAAGACCAGCGGCGTGGTGTCGACGCCGTGTTCGGCCTTGAACGCATCGACCTCTTCGCGCGAACGCAGGATCCGGTCGTCGACCTCGAACCCTTCGGATTGCAGGATCTGCTTGGCGCGCACGCCGAACGGGCAAATGTGATCGGGCAATACCATGCGGTACAGGGTCGCCTTGCGGGTGTCGCTCACGGTCATTCCTTTCCAAGGGGGCGCGCCTAAAGCGTCGGGGGACGCGCGGCGTTCCGTCAGTCGCGCGTCAGCCGGTCCGCGACGACCGGCGTGACGCGATCGGCGATGACCGCCACGCCGGCGACGTTCGGGTGGACATGATCGCCCTGCATCAGCCCGGGGTTGCCGATCACGCCGTCGAGGATGAACGGGTATAGCCCGGCATGATCGCGCCGGGCGAGATCCGGCCAGATGCCGTCGAACGCCGCGACATAGGCGGGCCCCAAATTGGGCGGCGCCTTCATGCCGGTCAGCACCACGGGCACACCGCGCTGGTGCAACGTATCGAGCATCGCGGTCATGTTGGCGCGCGTCTCGGCGGGCGGGATCTGGCGCAGCACGTCGTTGCCGCCGAGACCCAGCATGACGAGATCGGGTTTGCGCGGCAGGTTGTCGAGCACGAACGCCAGCCGCTGGCGCCCGGCGGCGCTGGTGTCGCCCGACACGCCGGCATTGACGATCGTCGCGTTGATCCCCTTTTGCCGCAAGCGCGCCTGGATCGCGTCGGGCAGGCTCTGCCCGCGATCGAGGCCATAGCCGGCGTACAGGCTGTCGCCGAACGCCAGGATGAGCCGTTCCGGACCCGCCGGTCGCGTGGCGCCGGCGGCGGGCGTTGCCGTCGCGGCGGCCGGCGTTGCGGCCCCCTGTGCGGCAGTCGGCGCCGGCCGAGGCTTGTCGCAGCCGCCCAGCAACGCCACTTGGACGAGCGCGGCACCCGCCGCAAAGCGCTTCATCAGCCCCATCAAGGCCCGTGCTCCTGTCATGAACGATACAGCTATGGTGATCGAGGCGCGCGATGTCACGCTGACCCTCGGCGCGACCGCGATTTTGCGCGGCATCGATCTGTCGATAGCGCCGGGCGAGAGCGTCGCGCTGCTCGGGGCATCGGGATCGGGCAAATCGTCGCTGATGGCGGTGCTCGCGGGCCTCGAACGCGCGAGCGGCGGCAGCGTGCGCGTCGACGGGCAGGATTTCACCGCCCTCGACGAAGACGCGCTCGCCCGCGCCCGCCGCGGACGGATCGGCATCGTCCTTCAGGCCTTTCACCTGCTGCCCACCATGACCGCGCGCGAGAATGTCGCCGTGCCGATGGAATTGGCCGGAGCCGGCGATGCCTGGGCGCGCGCCGAACGGGAACTGGCGGCGGTCGGCCTCGGCCACCGGCTGGATCATTATCCCGCGCAATTGTCGGGCGGCGAGCAACAGCGCGTCGCGATCGCCCGCGCGCTCGGACCGCGACCCCCGTTGGTCTTCGCGGACGAGCCGACCGGCAACCTCGACACCGCCACCGGCGCGGCGATCATGGACCTGCTGTTCGCGCGCCGCGCCGCGGTCGGCGCGACGTTGGTGGTGATCACGCACGATCGCCACCTCGCCGAACGGTGCGACCGGGTGGTGACGCTCGCCGACGGGATGATCGTGTGATCGGATCGCGCGTGAGCGGATGGCGCTTCGCCGCGCGGCTGGCGCGGCGCGAGCTGGACTGGCGGTTCCGCGGGCTGCGGCTGCTGGTGGTGTGCCTGTTGCTCGGCGTCGCCGCGCTGGCGGCGATCGGCGGGCTGGCCGATGCGGTGGGACGCGAGCTGGCGTCGCGCGGCGCCGTGTTCCTGGGCGGCGACGTCGAATTCGCGGTGTCGCAGCGATCGGCCACCGCCGCAGAACTCGCCGCGATGCGCGCCGCCGGTATGGTATCGGACACCGTCCGCATGCAGGCCAATGCGGTCGCCGGCACGCTGTCGGCACCGATCCAGCTGAAGGCGGTGGACGGTGCCTATCCGCTCTACGGCCGCATCACCCTGGTCGATGGACGCAAGGTGGCGGGACCGCCGCCGGGGCAGGCATGGATCGTTCCCGCGCTTGCCGAACGGCTCAACCTGCGGCGCGGCAGCCGGTTCGGCGTCGGTGCGGCGACCTTTGCCGTGGCGGGCGTCATGGCCGACGAACCCGACCGGCTGGGGGAAGGCTTCACGCTCGGTCCGGTCGCAATCATCGGCCTGCGCGACCTGCCCGCGACGCAGCTGGTCCAGCCCGGCAGCCTGTACGAAACCCGTTACCGGCTGCGCGTGCCGGGCGGCCGCGATCCCGCCCGCCTGTCCGCACGGTTCCGCGATGCCTTCCCGGCGGGCGGCTGGGAGGCGAAGACCCGCGACCGGGCGTCGCCCGGTGCGTCGCGGTTCGTCGATCGCATGGGCGAATTCCTCACCCTCGTCGGTCTTGCGGCGCTGGCCATCGCGGGGATCGGGGTGGGCAACGGCGTGGCGTCGTTCCTCGCCGGGCGGCGGGGCGGCATCGCGACGCTGAAGGTGCTGGGCGCGACGCGTGCGGACGTCGCGCGCGTCTATGCGATCGAAATCGGCGCCGCGGCGCTGCTGGGCGTTGCCGGCGGGCTGGGAATCGGGATCGCGGCGGTGCCGCTGCTGGGCAAGGCGCTGGCGGGTGCGCTGCCGGTCGTGCCCGACCTGACGCTGGAGACGTGGCCGCTGGTACGTGCCGCGGTCTATGGCCTGTTGATCGCGGTCGCCTTCGCCGCGCCGCCGCTCGCCGCCGCGGGGGCGACGCCCGCCGCCGGCCTGCTGCGCGGCGCGCTGGCGCCGATGCGCGCCGCATCCTGGTCCGGGCGGATCGTCGCGCTGGTCGCGGGCGGTGCGGCGGTGGCGATCGCCATCGCCACGTCGGCGCAGCCGGGCATGGCCGCGATCTTCCTGGCGGCGGTCGCGGGCACGCTGCTGCTGCTGGCGGGACTGGGCCGGGTGGTGCGCCTTGCCGCGCGTCGGTTGCCGGCCCCGCGGCGACCGCTGCTGCGCCTCGCCGTCGCCGCGCTGCACCGGCCGGGTGCGCGGACCGAGGCGCTGGTGGTCGCGCTGGGCCTGGGCCTCACGCTGTTCGTGCTGCTCGCGGCGATCCGCACCAGCATCGACGCCAATATCGCGACGACCGTGCCGGCCCGCGCGCCGGCGCTGTTCGCGCTCGACGTGCCGCGCCCGCGCGAGGCGGAGTTCCGCCGCATCGTCACCGCCGCAGCGCCCGCCGCGGTCGTGCGGACCGTGCCGATCCTGCGCGGCACGATCACCGCCTATCGGGACGTCCGCGTCGCGGACCTCAAGACGCTGCCCGAAGGCGCCTGGGCGTTGCGCGGCGAGCGCGGCCTGACCTATGCCGCGACGCTGCCCGAAGGCAGCCGCCTTGCCGCCGGCCGGTGGTGGCCGCGCACCTATGCCGGGCCGCCGCTGGTGTCGGTCGACGAGCGGCTGGCGCAGGCGCTCGACCTCCACATCGGCGATCCGCTGACGGTCAGCCTGCTGGGCGTGGAGCGCACCGCGCGCATCGCCTCGTTCCGCAAGATCGAATGGGACACGCTGGGCTTCAACTTCGTGCTGGTCTTCTCGCCGAACACCCTGAGCGATGCGCCGCACAATCTCGCCGCGACGATCGACCTGCCGAAGGGGCAAGAGGGCAAAGTGACGCGTGCGCTGCTCGCGCCCTTCCCCTCGGTGTCGGTGATCGAGGTGCGCGGCGTGCTCGCGCAGGTGCGCGATCTGGTGGGTCAGGTCGCCGCCGCCATCGCCGCGGCTGCCGGCGTCGCGGTCGCCGCCGGCATCGCGGTGCTGGTCGGCGCCATCGCTGCCGCGCGGGAAGCGCGGACCTATGATGCGGTGATCCTGCGCACACTGGGGGCGACGCGCCTGCAACTGCTGGCGGCGCAGGCGCTCGAATATGCGTTGCTCGGCGCGGTGGTGACATCGGTCGCGCTGGCGCTGGGGCTCGGCGGCGCCTGGTATGTGGTCGTGCGGATGTTCGGCTTCGCCTGGGCACCCGATCCGGTCACCGTCGGGGTGACGCTGCTGGCCGGACTGGGTATCACGCTGGCGATCGGCCTTGCGGGAGCGTGGCCGATCCTGGGCGTTCGGCCCGCGCGGGCGCTGCGCGCGGTATGAGCGGCGTGGCCTAGGTCCAGTACAGGATCCGCGCCTGCGGCAGGTGCCGCGCCACCTCGGCCGTGAAGAAGCGCTTCAGGGTTCGCATCGTGTCGGCGTCGTAGACGTATTTCAGCGACCCGAACTTGGTGCGTTTCTCCACCCGCCCGACCGGACTCATGTCGAGCGCGGATCCGGGATACCAGCTGTCCAGCACCGCCTTCGACCCCGGCGTGTAGCGGTGGGTGATCAGTTCGATCGTGCAGTCCGCCGTGACGCCGGCGAGTGCCGCGCCGGCCTGTTCCAGCAAGGCGCCATAGGCCGTTTCCCAGCCCTCGGCGGCGATGATCGGCGCGACGGTCAACCCGATCGGATACCCCGCCCGGCCCATCGCGGCGAGCGCCGCCAGCCGTGCGGCGACCGGATCGGTGCCGCCTTCGAAACGGGCATAGGGCGCCGGGTTGATCGACGCGCGCATCCGCGTCCGTCCCTGATGATCGAGCGCGAGCAGCGGTTCGACCGCGGCAAATTTCGTGGTGAAGCGCAATTGCACCGGCGCCTGCCACGCGCCGAACGCCGCCACCAGCGCCGACAGCGATCCGGTCAGATGCTCCAGCGCGAGCGGATCGGTGTAGCAGCTCGCCTCGTAGGTCGTGCCTTCGTCGGCGCGCGCGGCGGAGCGGGACGTCACCCGGCCTTCGCCCAGATACGCCGCCAGCCCGTCGACGATCTCCGGCAGATTGGCATAGGCGCGCGTGATCGGCGGCCCCTTCAGCGATCCCGCCAGATAGCAGTAACTGCAATGCGCCGGGCATCCCTCCGCCAGGTCGACGCGCCAGTCGGCCGACGGCGCGATCGGCTGCAACCGGCGCTTCGAGGGCGGCGCGACGACCACCGCCAGCGTCCGCTTCGCCTCGGCATAGGCGCGGCGCGGATCGTCGGGCAGGGCCAGGCCGAGCCGGTCGGAGGCGAGCATCTCCACCGTGCAGCCCAGCGCCGCCGCGCGTTCGGCGATCGCGCGCCCGTGCGCCCATGCGGCGGCGGATCGCGTGACGATCACCCGTTTGGGCAGCCACAATCCGGGGCGCCGGGTCGCGGGTCGCGCGTCAGCCATCCTGCACGCCGGCGTGCCATGCGGCATAGATCGTGTTCGCCGCCATGTGCCGGTTGAGGTCGGGGGCGCCGTCGTCCCACCAGACCGGCCCGCGCTCGCCGAGCGCGTGCTTCGCCGCATCCACGCGCGCGCGCGCGTCCGCCAGCGCCGCCTCGTCGTCCTTGCGCCCGGCGGCGTGGACGTCGCGGCGCGCCGTCATCAGCGCGTGGACCAGTGCGTCGCGCCGCTCCGGCGTCAGGTGCGGATCGGCGGCACGCCACAAGCGGCCACGCACCACCAGATAGCGGCCGTCGGGGGTGAGGAGCGGGGACGCGGCGGCCATGGCGGCTCAACGCACGAAGCGCGACGCGGGCGCACAAGCGTTTGGCGGACCATGGATAATCCTGCCCGGCCGCCTATATTCTGTGTCCGTTCCCAGGAGCCTGCATGACCCATTCGTCGGCGCTTGCCGATCCGCTGATCCTCGCCTTCGGCGACAGCCTGATCGCCGGCTATGGCCTCGCGGCCGCCGATGCGTTCCCGGCGCGTCTGCAGCGGGCGCTGCGCGACGCGCATCCCGCGGCCGAAGTGATCGGTGCGGGCCGGTCGGGCGACACGACGGCCGACGCGCTGCGGCGCCTGCCGACGGTGCTCGGCGGCCTGATCCGGCGTCCCGACCTCGCGGTGATCCAGGTCGGCGCGAACGACGTCCTGCGCGGCGTCGCGCCCGCGCGGATGCGTGCGAACCTCGATGCGATGCTGACCGAATTCGGCCGCTGCGGCATCGCAATGCTGTTGACCACGATCGATCCGCCCGCATTCCTGGCGGCGCGAACGCAGGGCTATGCGACCATCCATGCGGAGTGCGCGCACCGCCATCATGTGCCGACGCACGCCTTCTTTCCGGCGGGCCTGCTCGGCCATCCGGCGTGGACGCTGGCCGATCGCATCCACCCCAATGCGCAGGCGATCGCGCGCGTCGCCGATCACCTGCTGCCGGCGGTCGAGGCGGCGCTGCACGCCCCGCGGCGCGCCGCCGCCTGAGCCGTCAGCCGAGCGCCGCGGCCAGATCGGTGATCCAGCGCGCGGTGAACGCCCGCGAGGCGCGGGCCATCGGCGCGGCATTGTCGAAGGCGTGGAAGGCACCCGGCACGACCGCCAGATCGACCGCCACGCCGTTCGCGGCGAGCCGGCCGGCATAGGCGATGTCCTCGTCCAGGAAGAGGTCGAGCGTGCCGACCCCGATGAAGGCGGGCGGCAGGCCGCGCAGGTCGTCGCGCCGTCCGGGCACCGCGCGCGCGGGCACGCCGGCGCTGCCCGCCGGCACGCCGAGCAGCGCCGACCAGCCGAAGCAGTTCGACGCGGCGGTCCAGACGAAATCGCCCGTGCCCGGGCGCGCTGCGCGACTGCTGCCGGTGCGATCGTCCAGCATCGGATAGATCAGCACCTGATAGGCGAGCGGAATGCTCCGATCGCGCGCGGCGAGCGCCAGCATCGCGGCATGGCCGCCGCCCGCGCTCGCGCCGCCGACCGCGATCCGCCGCCGATCGACGCCCAGCGCGTCCGCCTGCGCCACCACCCAGCGGAGCGCCGCCTCGTTGTCGGCGAGCGAGGCGGGCAGCCGTGCCTCGGGCGCGAGCCGGTAATCGACCGCGACGACCAGCCAGCCGTGCGCCTGCGCCGCCTCGCGCAGCGCCACCGGAATGCCCGCCGCGCCGGCGACATAGCCGCCGCCGTGCAGCCAGACGATCGCGGCGCGGTCGCGGCGTCCGGGCGCGCCGTCGAACTGCACCGTCCTGACCGGTGGCTGGCCGGGGAGACCGGGCACCATCACCGTCGCCAGCGGCAGCGCGGAGACCGGCGACCGAGGCGCCGGATGGGCCAGCCGCACGGCGGGCCGATGGCGAAACCGCTCCAGCGTCGCGGTGGAGGGCTCCATCGGCACCAGCAGCCGCAGATCGTCGACCATGTCGGGATCGACCGCCGCATAGGGATCGCGCACCGCAGCCTGCGCCCAGCCCGTGCCGGCACTGCCCACCACGGCCGCCGCCAGCCCCGCCGCTCGCAGCACGTCCCGCCGGCTATTGGTCATCCCCGCCTCCCCGCATGTTTCCATTCTCTGGATCAATGTACCACATCCTCCGCGTTGTCAGTTGCTTTCGGCGAGATGCGACAATAGCCTCGCCCGAAGCCGGTGGAGAGCGGACGATGTGGCGGGTGACAGCGGCCGGGTGGACGGCGATCCTCGCAAGCGCGGCGCCGGCGCCGGCGCCGGCACAGCCACAGCCACAGCCACAGGCGGTGCGCGACACCGTGCCGCTCTCGAACGGCTGGCGATTTCATCTTGCGCCCGATGGCGAGGCGGTGGCCGCGCCCGGCTTCGACGATGCCGGCTGGACGCGGGTCGCGGTGCCGCACAACTGGAACCGGATGGGCGGCGGCGCGACGCGCGGCCCGGATTACACCAATGTCCACGGCATCGGCTGGTATCGCCTGCACTTTCGTGCGCCGGCGCTCGGCCGCCGGCACGCCTGGCTGGAGTTCGACGCGGCCAGCATCGTCACCGACGTGTGGCTCAACGGCGTCCACCTCGGCCGCCATGCCGGGGCGTTCGCGCGCTTTCGCTTCGACGCCACGGCGGCGATGCGTCCCGGCGCCGACAATCTGCTCGCCGTTCGCGTCGACAACAGCAGTCCGCGCACGCCCGGATCGACTACGGCAGAGGTCATTCCGATGAGCGGCGACTGGCCGATGTACGGCGGCCTCTATCGACCCGTGCGTCTGGTGCTGACCGATCCGGTCCATATCGCCATGGCCGATTACGGCGGCCCCGGCACCTATGCGACCGTCGTCCGCGCCGACGCCGATGCCGCGCAGGTGCGGGTGGTCACCCGGATCGAGAACATGTCCGCCGCGTCCGCCGCGCCGGTCGTCGAGGCAGAGGCGATCGACGCCGCCGGACGGGTCGCCGCGAGCGTCCGCACCCCCGCCGCGACAATCGCCGCGGGCGGGCGGGGCGAGGCGGTGCAGACGCTCGCCTTCACCCGCCCGCACTTGTGGAACGGCACCGCCGATCCGTATCGCTATCGCCTGCGCGTCACGCTGCGGGCCGGCGACGGCCACGCGATCGACCGCGTCGAACAGCCGCTCGGCCTGCGCAGCATCCGTTTCGATGCGGATCGCGGCTTCTTCCTCAACGGTCGCCACCTCGCGTTGCGCGGCGTGTCCCGGCATCAGGATCGTGCCCGCAAGGGGTGGGCGATCGAAGATGCGGATATCGACGAGGATTACGCGCTGATGCGGGAGATCGGCGCGAACACGGTGCGGCTGGCGCATTACCAGCATGCGCAACACGCCTATGACGCGGCCGATCGCGACGGCCTGATCGTCTGGGCGGAGATTCCGCTGGTCGATCGGTCGGCACCCTGGGGACAGGACCGCACCACCGACGGTTTCGCCGACAATGCCGAACGGCAGCTGCGCGAACTGATCCGCCAGAATGCCAACCACCCGTCGATCGTCACCTGGTCGATCGCGAACGAGGTCAATCTGGAAGCCGCCAAGGGGCGCGGTGCGTCGCATGCCGGGCCGCTGCTCGAACGGCTGCAACGCGTCGTCCACAGCGAGGACCCGGGTCGCCCGGCGACGCTGGCCGATTGCTGTGGTTCGGTGCCGGCGGAGGCGCGCGCGGGGCTGGACACGGTGGCGGGCATCACCGACGTCATCGGCTACAACCGCTATTTCGGCTGGTACGCACAGGCGCCCGAGGCGCTGGGCCCCGAACTCGCGCGGCTGCACGCGCTGTATCCCCGCCAGCCGCTGTCGGTCAGCGAATATGGCGCCGGCGGCGCGCTGAGCCAGCATAGCGACGATCCGCGCGGCGGGCCGATCGCCGCCTTCGGTCGTCCGCATCCGGAGGAATATCAGGCCGACCTGCTCGAACGCACCTGGCCGCAGATCGCCGCTGCGCCATATGTGTGGGCGAGCTGGGTGTGGAACCTCACCGACTTTTCCAACGAACAGCGGCTGGAAGGCGACCTGACCGATACCAACGACAAGGGGCTGGTGACCTTCGACCGCAAGACGCGCAAGGACGCCTTCTATTACTACAAGGCCAATTGGACGACCGCGCCCTTCGTGCATCTCACCGGCCGCCGCTACGTCGACCGTCCCTATCCGATCGTCGAGGTGAAGGCGTACAGCAACCAGCGATCGGTGCGGCTCCGTGTCAACGGGCGCGACGCGGGCAGCGCCGCCTGCACGTTCGGCGTGTGCCGCTGGCCGGGCATCGCGCTGCGCAGCGGCGACAACCGGATCGAGGCGACGGCCGCCGGTGCCGCCCCCGATGCGATCCGGTGGCGGCTGCATGGTCGCCCGGCGACCTGGCATATCCGCGCCGGCACGCTGAGCGGCGCGCGCGGCGCGGACGGCACCCTGTGGGGTTCGGATGTCTTCGTCACCGGTGGCGAGGGACATTTCCGCGAACAGCCGTCGATGAGCCGCGGCGGCCAGCCCGGCCCGGTGCGTGCCGTCGCCGGAACCGGCGACCAGGCGCCGTTCGGCAGCTGGCGCAGCGGCAATTTCGCTTATGCGGTGCCGGTGCCCGATGGTCGCTATCGCGTGACGCTGTCGTTCTTCGAACCCGATGCCGCGATCGGCCCCGGCGCGCGCGTGTTCGACGTGCAGGCGCAGGGGCGGGCGGCGCTGACCGCGGTCGACGTCCGGCACGACACCGGCGGCGCGTTCCGCGCGATGCGGCGCAGCGTGCCCGTCGATGTGACCGGCGGCATGCTGCGACTCGC
The DNA here is from genome assembly GCA_964419295.1 of uncultured Stakelama sp. Taxonomy (GTDB): domain Bacteria; phylum Pseudomonadota; class Alphaproteobacteria; order Sphingomonadales; family Sphingomonadaceae; genus Sphingomonas. Next base: position 31,066 of record CAYQPM010000009.1, read on the forward strand.
GTTCCGCCCGGTCCGGGGGGAGGCGATCGTCTCCGCCATCGCGATCGTGCCCGAACCTGCCGGCGGGCGTCGAGAAAAAGGCGGCGGCGGGCCGCACTCGATCGCGCGCCGGGCGTTGACGCCCGACTCCTGATGAAAGCTCCACGCTTGTGCTGCATGTCCTGATCGCCGAAAGCGAAACGCCCGACGAACGCGAGGCGCGCCGCGAGCGGGCCGGCAAGAGTTCCGGCGAAACCTATGCCGCGACACTCGAACAGATGAACCCGGGGATCGAGGTGACCCGCGTCGCCCCCGCCGACGACGACGCCCGCATCGTGCCGCCGGACGAGATCGCGCGCTACGACGCGGTGTTCCTCACCGGATCGCCGCTGCACGTCTATGCCGACACGCCCGAAGTGCGGCGCCAGCTCGCCTTCATGCGCGCGGTCTTCGCGAGCGGCACGCCGTCGTTCGGATCGTGCGCGGGCTTGCAGCTTGCCGTCGCCGCCGCCGGCGGCCGGGTGCGCAAGATGCCCGAGCAGATGGAGGCGGGGATCGCGCGCCGCATCACTCCGTCTGCGGCCGGGCGCCATCATCCGTTGCTCGCCGGACGACCCGCCGCGTGGGACGCCCCCGCCATCCACGGCGACGAGGTCGAAGCCTTGCCGGACGGGGCGACGTTGCTCGCCGGCAATGCGGTCACCAATGTCCAGGCCGCGGAGATCCGCCACGATCGTGGCATCTTCTGGGGCGTGCAATATCATCCCGAACTCGCGCCGTGCGAAATCGCCAGCGCGCTGCGACGTCAGGCGTCGAGCCTGGTCGAGGCAGGACTTGCCCGGGACGACGACGCCGTCGAACGCCGCGCCGCGCTGCTCGATGCGCTGGAGGCGGAGCCGGACTCGCGGACCATCGCATGGGAGCTGGGCGTCGATCGCGAATTCGCCGACGCGCAGCGCCGACGCACCGAAATCGCCAACTTCATCCGCCACCTGGTCGTGCCGAGGCGTCAGGCGGCATGACGGAGCGGATGACGCTGTATTTCGATGGCGGCGCACGCGTCGATCCGCCCCGGATGGAGATTGCGGTCGTCACCCGCGGCGAAACGCATATCCGCGACGATGTCGGCCCAGGCGACAGCTGCACCGCGGAATGGCTGGCGCTCCGCTATGCGGTCGAGATCGCGGTGGCGGCGGGCGCGCAGGACGTGCTGCTCGTCGGCGATGCGCTCACCGTCGTCGAACAGGCGCGCGGACGCTGGCGGTGCCGCAACCCACAGCTGCAGCCGCACCTTGCCGCCTATCGCGCGGACATCGCGGCAATCCCGCGCGTGCACGTGAAGCATGTCGGCCGTTCGAAGAACCTTGCCGGGGCGGCGCTGGCGCGGCGTCACCCGCGCTGAACGACAAGACCGTTCGCACCTGCGGAAACAGCGGGCGCCTCGCGCGTTGACCGCCGCTATCCCAAGACAGGAGTGACACGATGAATCAGGATCAGATCGAAGGCGCCACCACGGACCTCACGGGCAAGGTCAAGGAAACGTTCGGTAATGTGACCGGCGACCAGCAGACGCAATCGGCGGGCGTGGCCGATCAGATCACCGGCAAGGTGCAGAAGACCTTTGGCGATACCAAGGAAACCGTCGCCAAGACCGCAGCCCCGCTCGCGGACAAGGCGCGCAAGTTCGCCAACGATCGTCCCTTCGCCGCGGCCGCGCTTGCGGGCGTCGTCGGCCTCGCGATCCTCAACACGCTGCGTGGCAAGAAGGCGGCCTGAGCCGTGCTGTCGACGTGACGCAAAAAGGGCGCCGGCATCGCTGCCGGCGCCCTTTTTCGTGTCTCGCGTCGGATCAGGCCTTCAGGCTCTTCGCCATGTTGAGGTGGGCGGTGACGGTCGGCACCAGCCCCTTGGCGAACGTCTTCAGCGCCGGCACGTCGCCGGTCGACTGATAGGCGGTCAGCATGTCCAGCGTCTCCTGATGGCCGGTCTGCTGGCCGGCGATATAGGCGGCGTCGAAGTCCGCGCCCTTCTTGCCCTTCAGCCCGTCCAGGATCTTCTGCTGTTCGGCGTTCAGCGTCGGATCGGGCGTGATCGCCGGGGTGAGCGTGGCGGTGGTCGCCTTCAGCTTGTCGGTCGATGCGGTGTGCGCCGCGATCATCTGGTTGGCATATTTCTTCACCGCGACCGAGCTGCTGTTGTCGAGTGCCAGCTTCGACGTCGCGATCTCGAACGCATCGCTCGCCGCGGCGGTATTGGCGAACACCTGGCCGCCGCTCGCCGGGGCGGTCATGTTGGCGTCGGCGGTCGCCGTGCTGTTGGCGTCGAATGCGCCGCCGTCGTTGGTCATCATCGTCGTGTCGGCGGTGTTCGTCGTTTCGGTCTTCGGGCCGCAGGCGGCGAGCGCCAGCGTGGACGCCGACAGGATCACCATGGTTTTCTTGAACATTTCCGTCTCCCTTGCTGCGCGCGGTCAACGTATCGACGGCGGCGGCGTTCCGTTGCGGAGCGATCCGCCCCGTTCGACGTTGCACCTGCGATCATCTCGTCCATCAGGAGAAGAACGTGAGCATTTTCGGCAGCATCATGAGCAAGGTCTTCGGTCACAAGGCCGCTGCGGCCTCACCGGCGTCGACACCCGCACCGGCCCCCGCCGCCGCACCGCAGCCGCAGGCCGCAGCGCCCGCGGCTGCGCCGGCCGCCGCGCCGGAGCAATCGGTCGACGTCGGCGCGGTCCTGTCGGAAATGGCGTCGATGAAGGACGGCGGCGGCAACTACCAGTCGTCGATCGTCGATCTGCTGAAGCTGCTCGACCTCGATTCGAGCCTGTCGGCGCGTAAGGAACTGGGTCAGGAACTGGGCGTCCACGCGGGTGAGGACGGCAGCGCCGAACAGAATATCGCGCTCCACAAGGCGGTCATGGACAAGCTTGCCGAAAACGGTGGGATCGTGCCCGACAGCCTGCGCAACTAACCACCGACGACGGGGTGGATGCCGGTCAGAAGCCGAACGCCACCCCGCCATACCGGCGCGCCAGCGCATCGGGCACCGCGGTGCGGGGCACGCTTCTGCCGTACAGAAAGCCCTGCGCCATGTCGCAGCCCTGCGCGATCAGATATCGCGCCTGTGCCGGTGTCTCGACGCCCTCGGCGACCACGGTCATGCCGAGCCGGTGGCCAAGCGCGACCACCGCGTCGATGATCGCCGCGTCGCCCGCATCGCTGTCGAGATGGCTGACGAAGCTGCGGTCGATCTTGATCGTGTGCACGGGAAACGCCTTGAGGTGCGTGAGCGAGGCATAGCCGGTGCCGAAATCGTCCAGCGCGATGTGGACGCCCGCGCGGCTGAACGCCTCCAGCGTTGCGCCGACGCATTCGGCGTCGCGTCCGACGAAGACGGTTTCCGTGACCTCCAGCTCCAGCCGTTCGGGCGGCACGCCGGCCCGCGCCAGCCAGCCCAGGATGCGATCGGTCAGATCCTCGCGCCGGAATTCGGCGGGCGACAGGTTGACCGCGATGCGGCCGAAGTCGACGCCGTCGTCCAGCCACCGGCGCATGTCGCCAACGATCCCCGCCAGCATGCGTTCGCTGACGCCGACCGCGAGCTCCAGATCGTCGAACGCCGCCGAGATCGTCGCCGGCAATTGCAGCCCCAGCGCGGGATGGTGCCAGCGCATCAGCGCCTCGAACCCGCAGACCGTGCCGCTGCCCAGCGCCACCTTGGGCTGGTAATAGGGCACGATCCGATCGTCGCGCACGATGTCGCGCGCGATGCTCAGCATCGAGGATCGCCGTTGCAGGTCGGCGCGCATGTCAGGCTGGAAGGTCAGCAGGCGACCGCGGTTGCGCGCCTTGGCCGCATAGAGCGCGATGTCGGCGGACTTGAGCAGCTCCGCCGCGGTCGCACCGTCCTGCGGGAACAACGAACCGCCCGCGGTCGCCTGACAATCGAGGATGCGTCCTTCGTGCGCCAGCGGTTCGCGGACGATGCGCAGGGCGGCGTGGACGCGGTCGATCACCCCGTCGATGTCACCGACATGATCGATCACCGCGGCGAATTCGTCGCCGCCGAGGCGCGCGAGCGTGCATCGCTCGCCAAGTGCATCGCGCAGCCGCTCCCCGAAGGTCCGCAGGACCATGTCGCCGGCATCGTGCCCGATGGTGTCGTTGGTTTCCTTCAGATGGTCGACGTCGAACAGGACCAGCGCCAGCCCGCCGCGACCGTCGGGCGCCTCGCGCGCGGCGGCGATCGCCGCCTCCAGCCGCTCGCCGAAGGCGGCGCGATTGGGCAGGCCGGTCAGCGCGTCGTGCAGCGCGATGTAGCGGATCCGGTCCTCGGCGGTGCGTTCCTCGGTCACGTCGCGGGTGGTGACGAGCACGCGGCTCAGCCGTCCCGACGGCGCCTCGATCCGCCATCCGCCGGTCTTGATCCACCGCTCCGCACCCGTGTCGGCGCGGTGGATCCGCAACATCGTCTCGAAGCGGTGATGGCCGTCGCCCGCCGCGACCGCCGAGAGCAGCGCCTGCAAGCGGTGGCGATCCTCCGGGATGACCAAGGCGAGCGCGGCCGACACCGTCGCCGGCGCGTCCAGCGGCAATCCCAGCATCGCACGAAATTCCGGCGACCATTCGCGGCGGTCGCCGATCGCGTCATAGTCCCAGATGCCGAGGCGCGCGGCATGCGCGGCAAGGCGGAAGCGCTCCTCGCTCTCGCGCAGCGCCTGCTCGGCAAGCTTGCGGTCGTGGATGTCCTCCACCGTGCCGTACCAGCGCAGCACCTCGCCCCGGCCATCGAGCCGCGCGGCGGCGCGCGACCGGAACCAGCGATAGCTGCCGGTCGGTGTGCGCAGGCGATATTCCAGGTCGACGTCCGTCTTCGTCTCTACCGCATGCGCCCAAGCGTCCTCGATCGCGGCAACGTCGTCGGGGTGCAGCGCCGTCAGCCAGCGCCGGCCCACCGCATCCTCGGGATCGCCGCCGGTCACCGCCCTCCAGCGCGAACTGACCGTTTCGATCTCGCCGTCGCGGCGTGCCGTCCAGCTGATCTGCGGACTGAGTTCCACGGTATAGCGGTAATGTTCTTCGCTTTCGCGCAATTCTGCTTCGGCGTTGCGCCGCGCCGTCACGTCCTGCGCGACGGTGATCGTCGATACGGCGGCGCCGTCGGCGTCGCAGACGAACGCGACGTTGACGTCGCACCAGACGATGCTGCCGTCCGGCCGCACGAAACGCGTTTCCAGCGCATAGGGCGTGGCGCTGGCGCGATGGTCCTCGTAGATCGCGAGGATGCGCGGCAGATCGTCCGGGTGGATGAAGGCTGCGATCGGCAGGCCGGAAATCTCGGCCGCCGATCGCCCGATCAGATCGCAGAACCGGTCGTTGACGCTCAGCGCGCGCAAGTCCTGGTCGCGGTGCAACAGGCCGACCTGCGCCTGGTCGAGCACACGGCCGATCGGCGGCATCGGATAGGTCTGCACCTCGGCGGCGACCGCGCGCCTCGACCGTTCCGTCGGCATGCGCATCATGCGATCGAGCGCCCCGCCCGGCATCGTATCGGCGTCGCGCCCGCCGGAAGCCCGATCGGCGCCATCGATATCGAACATCGCTGCGCGGTCGAACGCTCCGTCACCCCATCGATCCACACGCGCCCCTTCCGAGCTTTGGCCTTGTCGCGGGCAATGTCGCTGCAGCGACTTAAAGATATGTAACAAAACCATTTTGACTGCGACTGCGGCGGCACCGTCACTGCCATACGGTCAGCCCACGCTTGTCGCCGCCGCCCGTGTATCGCTAGGATGAGCCGGGCAGGCAGGCCCGGCGGGAGGTGGAGTGACATGGACATGGCAGCGATTTCCCGGCGGACGCTGATCGGCGGCGCGGCGATGGTCGCCCTGGCGGGCACCGCGAGCGCGCAGGGCAAGGCTGGACAGGGGAGCGGGGCCGACGAAGAGATGGTGCCGCTATGGCCGGGCCGCATCCCCGGCGCGCAGGGCACGGCGATCGTCCGCAAGGTGAGCGATCACGCCAAGCGCCCCGGCACCGTCGACCGCTGGATCACCGGCATCGACGTTCCCTCGCTGGTCGTGAAGCGGCCGGCCCGCCCCAACGGCGCGGCGGTGCTGCTGGTTCCGGGCGGCGGCTATGGCTTCCTTTCCTATGATAACGAAGGGATCGAACAGGCGCGTTGGCTCAATGCGCTCGGCGTCACCTGCTTCATCCTGCTCTACCGCCTGCCGGGCGAGGGCTGGAGCGACCGCAGGCTGGCGCCGCTGCAGGACGCCCAGCGCGCGATCCGGGTGATCCGCAGCCGTGCCGCCGGCTTCGGCGTCGACCCCGCGCGGATCGCCGTCCTCGGCTTCTCGGCGGGCGGGCACCTCGCCGCGTCGCTGGCGACCCGTCATGGCGAGGTCGCTTACGCCCCGGTCGACGGGGCCGATCGCCTGTCCGCGCGGCCCGATCTGGCCGGGCTGATCTATCCGGTGATCAGCATGGATGCGGCGATCACGCACAAGGGATCGCGCGACAATCTGCTCGGCGCCACCCCGGCGGCGGCCGATGTCGTGGCGGCATCGAACGAAGCCCGCATCACCGCCGAAACCCCGCCGGTCTTCCTGGTCCACGCCAGCGACGATCGCACCGTGCCGATCGCCAACAGCCTGGCGATGCATGCGGCGATGCTCGCAGGCCATCGGCCGGTCGAGATGCATCTGTTCGACGAGGGCGGCCACGGTTTCGGCGTGCGATTGCCGAAGGCGGTGCCGACCGCGCAATGGCCGATGCTGTTCACCACCTACGCCGCGCGCAAGGGCGTCTTCCCCGGCTAGGCGCGCGTCACCGCGGCAGCAGCGTGCAGAGCAGTGGCGGCAGCTCGCGCGCCAGAAAACCGATCGGGCCGGTGCGCCGCTCCAGCGTGCGGCCCGCTTCGCCGTGCAGCCACACGCCCCAGCCGGTCGCCGCCTCCGGCGTCGCGCCGCGCGCCGCCAGCCCGGCGATCGCCCCCGCCAGCACGTCGCCCGACCCGCCCGTCGCCAGGCCGATGCCGCCACCCGGATAATGCAGGCGCGCACGACCGGGCGTGGCGACGATCGTTTGCGCCCCCTTCAGCGCGACCGTCGCGCCGAACCGGTCGGCGGCGGCCTGTGCGATCCCCTCCGCATCCGCAGCGACCCGTTCCGGCGGACAGTCCATCAGGGACGCCATTTCGCCCGGATGCGGGGTCATGATCAGCCGCCCCGCCGCGCCGGACAGTGTCGCGTCGAGCGATCCCGACGCCGCCACCGCCGCCCCGTCGACCAGCAGGATGCTATCCTGACGAAGCCGCGGCACCAGCCAGCGCACCAATGCGGCCGCGGCGTGCGCATCGCCCATGCCCGGTCCGACCGCCACGGCATCGACCCGTTCCAGCGTCGCGATCAGCGCGGCATCGTCGCCGGTCGCGATCTCTCCCGCATCGTCTTCGCCGAGGCCGATGACGCCGATCTCCGGCATCGCCATGCCCAGCGGCAGCGCGGCGGCGGCGATCGTCGCCACGCGCACCTTGCCGGCCCCGACCCGCAGCGCGGCCTCCGCGGTCAGGCGCAGCGCACCCGGCACGCGGCGCGCACCGCCGATCACCAGCACCTGTCCACGGCTGTTCTTGCTCGCTTCGCCCTGCGGCATCGGCAGCGGGTGTGCGGCGCGCCAGTCGTGATCGATCGCGATCATCCGCGCGCGCCCATGATCGGGTCGTCCGCCGTCGTCACCGCGACCGGACTGTCCTCGACCGGAGCGGTCGCGTTGAAGCGGACGAGGCGCAGGCCGCCGTCCCGCCCCGCGTCGGGATCGAAGCGATATTCGGTGACCGAGCAATTGGCGATGTTGCCTGCCCGATCGATCGCCAGGATCTCGTCCTCGGTCAGGTTTTCGATGATGTAGCGCAGGCACAGCACCACCACCTGATGCGCGACGATCATCACGCGGCGGCCGCGATAGTGGAGCGCGATGGTGTCGAACACCGCGCGCAGGCGGAAGACGACGTCGCACCAGCTCTCGCCGCCCGGCGGCCGATGATAGAATTTGCCGAGCAGCCTGCGCAACGCCGCCTGCTCGGGCTGGAGCGCGGCGATACCGCTGGTGGTCAACCCGTCGATGATGCCGAATTCCTTCTCGCGCAGCCGCTCGTCCAGGCAGATCGCCTCGTCGGGATCGCAGCCACCGGCGTCGCGGAACAGCCGCGCGGTGTCGCGGGCGCGGATATAGGGCGACGCCAGCAGCACGTCGGGCTGTCCATGCGCCTCTCCCCGCGCGAACCAGCGACCGAGCGCGCGCGCCTGTTCCTCTCCGCGCGGCGACAGCGGGATGTCGACGTCGCGCGCGGTGAGCAGGATGCGTTCGGCACGCGCCGCGATGGCGGCGGCCCGCGCCACGTTGCCGGCGCTTTCGCCATGTCGAACGATCCAGAGCGTAGCGGGCCAGCGTTGGGTCATCACGCTGGAACGGCGTGACGCAGGCGACGTTCCGAAACCGCGTGCACCTGCTATGCCGCGCCGATGGCCCTGCATACCGATACGATCGACTCACCCGTCGGCGTCCTGACGCTGGTCGCGAGCGACGTCGGACTGGTGGCGGTGCTGTGGCCGGGCGACGATCCGCTGCGGGTTCGGCTCGGTGCGCTGAGGCGCGATCCGGCGCATCCGGTCCTGATCCGCGCCGCGGCGCAGTTGCGGGCCTATTTCGCCGGGGATCTCCGCGCGTTCGACCTGCCGCTCGACTGGCGCGGGACCGATTTCCAGAAGCGTGTCTGGTCCGCTTTACTGGCCATCCCTTATGGCGAGACGCGCAGCTATGGGGCGATCGCCCGCGCGATCGATGCTCCCGGCGCGGCGCGCGCGGTGGGCGCGGCGAACGGGCGCAACCCGATCTCGATCATCGCGCCCTGCCATCGGGTGGTCGGCAGCGGCGGCAAGCTGACCGGCTTTGCAGGCGGGTTGGCGGCGAAGGCCCTGCTGCTGGAGCTGGAGCAGGGCGCAGGCCAGCTGCCGTTCCAGGGGCGTGGATCGTGACTGCCGGTGCCGCAAAACGAGGCCGGCTGCACAGCGGAATTTTGGGCCGCGCGGTAAGCGCATGATGTTGAAAGGTATATTATTTCGCGTCAGCCTTGCCGGTGCACCCCCGCTGTCCGCATAATCGCGGCAGGACACCGCGGCGAGGATTGGCCTGTGGATCGATCAGAGGATAAAGGCCGCCGATGAGCATCAGCATCCCTGCGACGACCCCGACGCCCGCCGCGGCAAAGCCGTGGTACAGGCAATTGTATCTGCAGGTCCTGCTCGCGATCGTCGCGGGCGTGCTGCTCGGCCATTTCGCGCCGGCGACCGGCGAGGCGATGAAGCCGATCG
>CAYQPM010000010.1:0-40158 GCA_964419295.1 uncultured Stakelama sp.
CGCGACGATCGCATTCTCGACATCCTCCAGCGCGGTCAGCACCGTGCCGCGATAATTGGCGAGCGCCGCATCCGCCGCCGCCTCCGACGCGCGCACATGGCTGCGCAGGCGGCCACCGTTGAAGATCGCCTGCGTCAACCCGGCGAACAGACCGCCGGTGATCGCATCGCCCAGACTTGAGATGCTGGTCGCGTTGGTGTTGATGTTCCCGGTGATCGCAAGCGCCGGGTACAATTGCGCCTTGGCGACGCCGATCTCCGCCGTCGCGGCCGCCAGTGCGCGCTCGGCCGAGCGGACGTCGGGGCGACGACGCAAGGTATCGGCCGGAATGCCGACACCGACGGTGGCGGGACCGCGCGGGATCGGCTTCGCCGCCGCGAGCGCGGTGCGCAGCGCGCCCGGCGCCTGACCGGTCAGCACGCCCAGCCGCGCGACGGCGGCGGCATATTGCTGTTCGATCTGCGGCACCGTCGCGGCGGTCTGCGCGCGTTGCGCCCGCGCCTGCTCGGCGTCCACCGACGAGACGAGGCCCGCCTGGACGCGAAATCCCGCTATCTCCAGATTGTCGTCCTGGATCGCCAGGCTGGCGCGCGCATTGGCGAGTTGCGCCTGATAGGCGCGGGCGAGCACGTAATTGTTCGCGACCTCGCTTTCCACGGTCAGCAGCACGGTCGCGTAATCGAAGCCGCTCGCGGCATATTGCGCGCGGCTCGATTCCACCGTGCGGCGGATCTCACCGAACAGGCCGACCTGATAACTGGCGGACAGACCCGCGGAAAAGCTGTTCGTGCCGCCGCCGCCGGTATCGACGACCGTCCCGTCCGGCAGCGTGAACGAGCGCCCGCCGCCGCGCAGGTTCTCGTTGCGCTGATAGCCCGCCGAGCCGGACAGGGTCGGCAGCAGCGACGCCCGGCTCTGCACCAGCGATTCCCGCGCCTGGCGCAGCCGGGCGACCGCCTGCGCGACATCGGTGTTCGCGCCGCGCGCCTGCTCGACCAATTGCCCGAGCACCGGATCGTCGAAGTTCGACCACCAGCGCGTCAGATCCTCCGCGCTCTGCTGCGCAGGCACCGAATAGCCCGTGGGCACGCCGAGTTCGGCGGCGCTCCGCGGCCGATAATCGGGGCCGACGGTGCAGCCGGCCAGCGCAGCCGTCAGGAGCAGGAGGGCGGGGACACGTGGCATGGCGTCCTGTCTGCTCACCACACCCAGCGGCGTCCAGCGATTTTGTGTCGCAATTTGTCTTTCGCGCATGTCCGTCCGGACACATTGCGCGATCACCGCCGCATCAGCGCCCGGTGAAGTTCGGGCGGCGCTTCTGGAGGAACGCCATGCCGCCCTCCATCGAATCCGCCGATCCGCGCGCGGTACGCTGTGCATCCGCCTCCGCCAGCATCGCGCTCGCATAATCGGTGTCCAGCGCCGCGCCGAGCGCCCGGCGCATCAGCCCGAGCGCGACGGTCGGCCCGGCGGCAAGGCGCGTGGCGAGCGCCAGCGCCTCCGCATCGAGCGCGTCGTCCGCCACCACCTTGTGGATCATGCCCCAGTCGAGCGCCCGGGCGGCCGACACGCGCTCGCCGAGCATCATCATCTCCGCGGCGCGGGCGCGACCGATGAGCCGCGGCAGCATCCAGGATGCGCCGCCGTCGGGCACCAGCCCGATATTGACGAACGCCTGGAGGAAATAGGCGCTTTCGCCCGCGACGCAGAAATCGGCGGCCAGCGCCAGCGAACAGCCGATGCCGGCGGCCGGCCCGCGCACGGCGCTGACCACCGGTACGCCCAGCGTGGCGATAGCGGCGATCGTCGGATTGTAATGTTCGGTGAGCGCCGCATAGGTCGTCTCGCCCGGATCGTCACTGCCGAGCGCGCCGCCGCCGACGTCCGCGCCCGAGCAGAAGGCGCGCCCAGCGCCCGCGATCAGCACCGCGCGCGCGCCGCCGAGGTCGGCCAGCGCGGTGCGCAGTTCGTCGAACAGCGCCGGCGGCGCGGCATTCAGCCGCTCCGGCCGGTTCAGGGTCAGGACGAGCACGTCGCCCTGCATCGCCGCCAGGATATGCTGATAGGTCATTGCGGGAACCCTCCCCTGCCGCGCGCACGCCGCGCCGGTCGTTGAACTGTCCGGTCGGGCGGAACGGCGGGGGAGTCAATATCCGTCAGGCAGCGATCGGGTGCGCGACCGGGATCGGAACGGCCTCGCGCGGCCGCGCGGCGGCGAACAGGTCGATCGCATCCGCGAGCGGCCCGAGCATCGCGCCGCGTTCGCTGGCCAGAGCGGCCTGGCGCGGGCGCACCGCGCGCCATCCCAGTGTCGCACCCGGCACCGCATCGACCAGTGCCGCATCGAGGCCGCAGGCGATCGCGATCCGCTTCGCGAAGGTCGCCCAGCTCAGCGCCTCGCCATTGGTAAAGTGCCGGATGCCATTCTCACCGTCGATCAACAGGTCGAGCGTCGCATCCACCAACGCGGGCACGTAGGTCGGCGAGACGACCTGATCCGCCGCCGCGCGGAAGCGCCGCCCCGCGGCAAGCGTGGTGGCGACCGCATGAGCGAAATTATGGGGGTCATGCGGAGAGAAGAAGGCTGCGGTACGCACGACCAGCGTCGCGGGGAAGCGCGCCACGCCCGCCTCCATCATCGCCTTGCTGCGGCCATAGGCGTTGAGCGGCGCTGCGGGGTCGCTTTCCACCAGCGCGCGCCCCACCGTGCCGTCGAAGACCAGGTCGCTGGAAAAGGCGACGTTGGGCACGCCGCGTTCGGCGCAGGCCCGCGCGAGCGCAAAGGCCCCCGTCGCGTTGACGCGGAAGCACGCCTCCTCATCCGCCTCGGCGTCGTCGACGCGCACCCAACCGGCGGCGTTGACCACGCCCCAGGGCCGCAGCCGATCCAGCGCATCCTCGATCCCCGCGGCATCCTCCAGATCGAGCGTGGCGCGCGGCGCCAGCACGTGAGGGATGGCACGCGCGCTACAGGCACGGGCGAACGCCTGCCCCAGCGTGCCGGTCGCGCCGCAGATCAGCAGCGGCGGCACGTCCGGGGTGCTGCGCGCCCCGCTCGCCGCCGCCGGTCGCACGATCGGTGGGTAGAGCAACCGGTCGGGCCGGCGCCACCAGCCCGGCGCCTGCACCACCGGATGCCGGGGCGCGCCCTGCGGCAGTCCCTTCCACAGTGCGGCGAGCGCCGTCGGGCGCGGCGTTCCCGACGACACGTCATAGACGCCGGGTTCGTAGATGCCGTGGCCGGTCAGCAAGGTGTTCCAGCCCTGCGCGCCGAGCAGCGACCAGGCCGTGACCGCGCGAACGTCGACCCCGTCGTCGCGCAGCGCCGCCGCGCCGTCCCATGCCTCCGCCGCCCAGCGTAGCTGTTCCTCGCGGGTGCAGCCGTTGTGCACCTCGGTCACCGCGAGCGGCGTCGCATAGCGCGACCACGCCTCGTGCAGCGCGCCGGTCAGGCCGCCCGGCGACGGATCGAGCACGCGCACCGCTTCGACGTCGGCGAAGCGCAACGCGTCGCTGCCGCCCCGGGTGTGGGGCGCATAGCGCTGCAGACGGTGATCGAGGAAGCGGTCGCTGGTGAGGTAATGGTTCACCCCGACCACGTCGGGCGGGCATGGATCGTCGACGATCGCCCGCAACCGGTCGGCGAGGCCGAAGCGCGCGATCCGCTCCCACAGCGGATGCTGCGGCGTCATCCGCCCGAACAGCAGGTCCCACCCTGCCCAGCGTCGTTCGTTGTCGAATGCGGCCTGTGGGGCCACCGGCAGCGTCGCATAGGTGCGGCCGAGATCGTCCGTCTGGATCAGCCGCGCCTGCGGGTTGATGCGCCGCACGGTCGCCATGGCTGCGCGGACCCCGTCGATCTGGTTGAGCAGGGCGATCCAGAACGATCGCTCGTCGCGGCGATGCGGATACCAATGGCCGTACAGGCCGGTGAAGCGCGCGGTCGTCAGCGGTTCGTTGACCGGCGTCCAGTCCGCGATCCATGGATAGCGTTCCGCAACCTTGGCGGCGAACGCGCCGAGCTTCGTGGCGAAGCCGTCGTCGAGCAGGTCGGTATAGTGCGGCCCGCTGCCGTGGTGCACCAGCCCGGCGATCGGACGGATGCCGAGTTCGCGCAGCCGCGGCAGCCGCGCGTCGGTCCATGCCCAGTCACATTCCTCCGGCCGATCGGGCGCGATCCTTTCCCACAGCACCGGATAGCGCAGCGCCGACAGCCCCAGGCCGGCGAACAGGTCGAGGTCGCCCGGTCGATCGTGGTGGCCGTTCAGCCGGCATTGGTCGCGATACCCGTCGCGCGTGCGGTTCACCGTGCACTCGATGCCGCCCCACAGTTCCAGCCTGCGCATCGTAAGCTCCCGCCTGTCGATGCCGCCCAACGAGCCGAGTTCCTCTTCGTTCCGAAAATCGTATTAATTCAAGTTACATATCAGTCACTTAGTAGGAACTGGAACTTTGCTCACATGTTTCTGTGGCGATGTCCACGTCAACACAGGGGTCTTCGTGAACGCTCAGCATTCGTCGTCCGGTGAGTCTGCACCGCTATCGTACAAAACTTCCGGACGCACGACGCTGATCTGTTTTAGCCATCTGCGCTGGTCCTTCGTCTTCCAGCGGCCGCAACATCTGATGACCCGCTTTGCGACCACGCATGACGTACTGGTGTGGGAGGAGCCGGTGTACCGCGCCGGGCTGGGCACCGCGCGGCTGACGCGCCACGTCGATCCGGACAGCAACGTCGTGGTGCTGACGCCCGAACTGGACGAGGCGCAGCGCGCGACCGAGGATGCGACGCTGACCGCGCTGCTCGACGACGAACTGTCCGGGCTGCAAGGGCCCCTCATCCGCTGGTATTACACGCCGATGATGCTGCCCTTCTCGGATCACGTCGAGGCGGACTGTATCGTGTACGACTGTATGGACGAGCTGTCGGCGTTCAGGAATGCGCCGCCCGAACTGCTGGCGCGCGAGCAGCGTCTGCTCGAACGGGCTGACATCGTCTTCACCGGCGGCACCAGCCTGTACGAAGCCAAGCGCGGCCGTCATTCGAACGTCCACGCCTTTCCGTCCAGCATCGACGCCGCGCATTTCGGCGAGGCGCGCGGCGCCGCGATCGCGGTGCCGGCCGACCAGCAGGCGATCCCCGCACCCCGGCTCGGCTTTTGCGGTGTGGTCGACGAACGGATGAACCTGGAGCTGGTCGCAGCCCTTGCCGACGCCCATCCCGAATGGTCGATCGTCATCGTCGGCCCCGTGGTGAAGATCAGCGAAAGCGACCTGCCGCGGCGTCCGAACATCCATTATCTGGGCGGCAAATCCTATGGCGAACTACCCGGCTACATGGCTGGATGGGACGTCGCGCTGATGCCGTTCGCGATCAACGAGGCGACGCGCTTCATCAGCCCGACGAAGACGCCGGAATATCTCGCCGCCGGCCTGCCGGTGGTGTCGACGCCGATCACCGACGTCGTCCGCCACTATGGCGCTATCGCGGGCGTGACGATCGCCGACACGCCGGAAGCCTTCGTCGCGGCATGCGAGCAGGCGCTCGCGCTGCGGGCCGGCGACGGCGGCTGGCGCGACGAGGCGGACGCGCTGTTGGCCAAGGGATCCTGGGCGAGCACGGCGCTGGAAATGTCCGCGCTGATCGCCGCCGAGATCAGCGCGCACGACCGCGTCGAGGCGGTCGTGTCGCCGACCACCTGGCCGGCCCGGCGCGACCGATACGACGTGATGGTCGTCGGGGCGGGCTTCGCCGGCGCGGTGATGGCGGAACGGCTGGCCCGCGACGCCGGCAAGCGCGTTCTGGTGGTCGATCGTCGCCCGCATATCGCCGGCAACGCCTTCGACCGGCTGGACGAGGCGGGCGTGCTGATCCACCAATATGGACCGCACATCTTCCACACCAACTCGGGCGAGATCTTCGACTATCTGTCGCGGTTCACGCAATGGCGTCAATATGAGCATCGCGTGCTCGCCGACGTCGATGGCCAGCTGGTGCCGATGCCGATCAACCGGACGACGCTGAACGCGCTATACGATCTCGACCTGCGCACCGATGCGGACGTCGATGCGTTCCTCGCCAGCCGGGCCGAGCCGGTCGAACCGATCCGCACCTCCGCCGATGTCGTGATCTCGAAGGTCGGGCGCGAGCTCTACGAAACGTTCTTCCAGGGCTATACCCGCAAGCAATGGGGCATGGACCCGTCGGAGCTCGACAAATCGGTGACCGCGCGCGTCCCGACGCGGACGAACACCGACGACCGCTACTTCACCGATACGCATCAGGCGATGCCGCGCGACGGCTTCACCCGCATGTTCGAGAACATGCTCGATCACCCCAATATCGACGTGATGCTTGGGGTCGAATACCGGCAGGTGCGCGATGCGTATCCGCACGATCACCTCGTCTTCACCGGGCCGATCGACGAATATTTCGACTATCGCTATGGCCGCCTGCCGTATCGCTCGCTGCAGTTCCGGCACGAGACGCTGGACCAGGAATGGCTGCAGCCGGTCGCGGTGGTCAATTACCCCGACGAGACGGTGCCGCACACCCGCATCACCGAATACAAGCATCTGACCGGGCAGTCCGCGCCGCGGACCAGCATCACCTACGAATATCCGAGCGCGGAGGGCGACCCCTATTACCCGATCCCGCGGGAGGAGAACCAGGCGCTGTACAAGCGCTACGAAGCGCTGGCGATCGCCGAGCCCGGTGTAAGCTTCGTCGGGCGGCTCGCCACCTATCGCTATTACAACATGGACCAGGTAGTGGGGCAGGCACTGGCCACCTATCGCCGCCTCGTCGCCGGCTGGCAGGAGCGCGCCGTTCCGGATGCGCCGGCGATGCAGGTCGCCACCCGCACCGCGGCCTGATCCCGCCGCATCGGCTGGCGCAGCGCCGGCCGATGCGGCCCCGCCATGGCTGGCGGGGGGCGGTGCGTCGTACCGCCGCATGATGATGTTCGCACGACGATTGCGCCGGCGAAGGTGGCGCACCGGACGCGCGGTGCCGGTACGGGAAACGATCCGGAGTGCATCTTTCGCAGGGCGGAAAAGCTGGTGCACCCGACTGGATTCGAACCAGTGGCCTCTGCCTTCGGAGGGCAGCGCTCTATCCAGCTGAGCTACGGGTGCCTGGAGAGGGCGCGTAGCAAAGGCCGCGGGTGCGCGCCAGTGGGTTTATGGCCCCGGCGGTTTATGGCAGCCCCGCGGCGGTTTCGGGCGGCGGCGTCTTGGGTTTGTAGGCGCACAGGTCGGCGACGATGCAGCGCCAGCATTCCGGGCGCCGCGCCTTGCAGACATAGCGGCCGTGCAGGATCAGCCAGTGATGCGCGTGCAGGCGGAACGGCTGCGGCGTCGCCTTGTCGAGCTTCAGCTCGACGCCCAGTGGCGTCTTGCCGCGCGCCAGCCCCGTGCGGTTGCCGACCCGGAAGATGTGGGTGTCGACCGCGAAGGTTTCCGCGCCGAAGGCCACGTTCATCACCACGTTGGCCGTCTTGCGGCCGACGCCGGGGAGCCGTTCCAGCGCCTCGCGATCGGCGGGCACCGCGCTGCCGTGCTCCGCCACCAGCGCCTCCGACAAGGCGATGACGTTCTTGGCCTTGGTGTTGAACAGGCCGATCGTGCGGATATGTTGCCTCAGCGCATCGAGGCCGAGCGCGACCATCTGTTCGGGCGTCTCCACCGCGGCGAACAGCGCGCGCGTCGCCTTGTTGACCCCGGCATCGGTCGCCTGCGCCGACAGCACCACCGCGACGAGCAGCTGATAGGCATTGCCCGATTCGAGCTCGGTCTCGGGGTGCGGATTGGCCTCCGCGAGCCGGCGGTAGAATTCGAAGACGTCCGCCTTCTTCACCGGCCGCCTCCCGTCACAGGCCGAGCACGTCGCCCATGCGATAGCGACCGGGGGGCCGGTCGACGATCCACAACGCCGCACGCACCGCGCCCCTGGCGAAGATCGACCGGTCCTGCGCGAGATGCGCGAGCTCGACGCGTTCGCCCTCGCTGGCGAAGATGACGTTGTGATCGCCGATCACCGATCCGCCGCGCAGCGAGGCCATGCCGATCGTGCCCTCGGTCCGCGCGCCGGTCAGCCCGGCGCGGCCGTCGACGCGCAGTTCGGACAGGGTCGTGCCGCGTCCGGCGGCCGCCGCCTCGCCCAGCAGGATCGCGGTGCCGGAGGGCGCATCGACCTTGTGCCGGTGGTGGCTTTCGACGATTTCGATGTCCCAGTCGGTGCCGAGCCGCGCCGCCGCCTCGCGCACCAGCTGCGCGAGCAGGGTGACGCCGAGCGAGGTGTTCCCGGTCTGGAGCACCGCGATATCCGCGGCGGCGGCATCGATCAGCGCGTGCTGCGCCTGGGTGAGGCCGGTGGTGCCGATCACGATCGGCGTCCGCGCGGCGCGCGCGACCGTCAGATGCGCCTCGAGCGCCGAGGGCGCGGAAAAATCGACCAGCACATCGGCGGCACGCGCTAGCGCGGCGGGATCGCCGCCCGCATCGACGCCGCCGGCCAGCGTCGCCCGCTCCGCCTCGATCTGTTCGGCGATCGCGCGGCCCATCCGGCCGCTGCTGCCATAGATGCCGATCGCGGTCATGCGCGCCCCCGAAAGTCACGAAAGTCGCACGTGTGGAAGGCGGGTCGGGGCTCGGCGCGGATCATGCGGGCTCTGTGACACAGGCGGCGGGAATAGGACAGCGCGTCGCGTCATGGTGCTGTTCCCGCACGATATGTCGGGGGGTTGGATCCTATTCAGCGGCTGCGGCGGCACGCCGGTCCGGCGGCCCGCCGTGGCCACCCGCTACGACCGGCTGGTCAGCAGATTTCTAGGCATGGTCCTCGCCACAGCGAGATACCGGCTGAAATTTGTCAACGCCGCCCATAAAAAAGAAAGCTAGTCGGGCCATGTGTCAGGTCGAGTTGGGCCGCAACATTGATAACGTCCCGTTTGAGCCAAATTCCGCAGCCGATCGATAAGAGGTGGTTGAGACAGGCCGTTGCTTCCGTAAGAGTTCCATCGCCGGCCGGCGTGATCTGACCTTTTATCTCAAAGGCAGCTAACCACGGTTGGGAGACGTGAGCAAGGCCAACAACTTCGCCGTTCCAAAACGCGGCTTCCAGACGGTGCCGCTCGGGACATCAACTGCGGTCGGATGTGGCGAGCACGAGATTGAGTGAGCGAGAACGCCCACACCCGGTCGCTCGGGCCTCAAATCAGGGCATCCGAAAGCAGCCACTTGTTTGGCATGTTATTTTGGCGCCTGTAAGATTCCCTCCGTTTGAACAATCTGGATGCTATGAACTAAATGATCGGGTCCTACCGCGTAGCGTACGGCTCGCGCCTTATAGCGAGGGTCGAAAAGTATCGCAGGTGAGGAGGGCAGGTCAGACCTGTCATCGTATCGCTCTATGATCAGGAGCGCGTCGTAACCCTTGGCGAAACCTACCACGACGCGATCGACCTTACCAAGCCTGTGGCGCTCGGTTGCGACCCAAGCCACCTTGTTTCGGGCTATCTGCCTTCCATCTATCGTGACCGTAAGGTCATCAGCGAACACAGCAACATAGCGGTCAAAGCTGCTTGTCGTCGGTGTGGGAACTAGCTGCTTTGCCAGGTCGTCGATGAAGGACGGTGGAGCCGGTGCCACCGACGCCCTTATGGTGCTAGCGAACAACATGCCGCATGCCAGGCCACATATCGCCGTCAAAGGTCTCTTGCGCAACGCTTTTCCCTTTGTTCTTCACTTCCAGCATCTGCAGTCTAGCTACGTGCGCCAGCATACAGGCGGGGGGGCGAGCTATACGACATCGCTGCCCAAAGCGGCTTATCCACTTTCCACCAACAGCTGACATTCCCCTCTCGCCCACCTGCGGTCGTTCGATCTCCCAGCAGGGCCGCCCGAAAGCGGCCCTTTGGTGGCAGACAGGGTTATGGGCGTCGCTCCCCTATATCGATCCGGTTTCCGTCCGGATCGGCGAACACGAAAGCCCGTTGCCCGTAGTCCTTATCGGCGAGACTTTTGATGATTCTCACGCCCTCAGCCTCGCAGACGGCATAAAGCGCGGCCACATCGCTGACAAACATGTGCATGACGTTGACAGTTGATGGCCTGTGGTCGGGTCTTTGGCTCAGGTGGATCTCGGCACGATCTTTTTTCATTACCATGAAACCGACCGGATCACCGTTTTCAAATGTCTTCTGAAAACCCAGCACGCGCGAATAGAAATCATGTGCGGCTTGAATGTCTCGAACGCATATTCCCGGCGCAGCGCGTCCAAAATCAATCTCGGCCAAAGCAGAGTCCGCCATCGTCTCTTCCTGTTCAGGCAGGGGCGGCGGTGCGCATGCCGGTTGCGGAGCGGTGTCCGGACTTGCTTGGTGATATGTCGGTTCAAGACTGTCAACGGGATCGGGCGGCAGCTTCCACTCGCTCGCTGTCGAAACCTGCCCTTCGCCTTTCCACCACTTCCCGACACGGGCAACGCCGCCTATTCTCTCCGCATGACCGACATCCGCAACATCGTCATCCTGACCGGCGCGGGTGTTTCCGCCGAATCCGGGATCGCTACATTCCGTGGGCCGGGCGGGTTGTGGGAGGGGCATCGCGTCGAGGACGTGTGCACGCCCGAAGCCCTGGCGGCCGATCCTGCTCTCGTGCACCGCTTCTACGACCTGCGCCGTGCGGCGTTGGCGGGGGTGGAGCCGAATGCGGCGCATCTGGCGCTGGCGCGGCTCGATCGGGCGTGGCCGGGCGGGTTGCTGATCGTGACGCAGAATGTCGACGACCTGCACGAACGGGCGGGAACGTCGCGGATGCTGCACATGCACGGCGCGCTCGATTCGGCGCTCTGCGCCGCCTGCGGTGGGCGCCGTGCGTGGCATGGCGCACTGCCGCCGGGAACCGCCTGCCCGGCCTGCGGAGCGGCGGCGCTCCGGCCCGACATCGTGTTCTTCGGCGAGGTGCCCTATGCGATGGAGCGGATCGAGGCGGCCTTGGCGGACGCCGATCTGTTCGTGTCGGTCGGTACGTCGGGCGCGGTGTACCCGGCGGCGGGGTTCGTGCAGTTGGCCAATGCCTATGGCGCGGCGACGCTGGAGCTGAACCTGGAACGATCGGCGGGCAGCGGGTTCTTCGACGAAACGCGGCTGGGGCCGGCCAGTGCGCTGGTGCCGGCGTGGGTCGACGTGATGCTGGGGGAGTAGGCGCCCTTCTCCGGCGTCGGTCGCGCGTAATCGGAAGGTCTGGATGCGGCGCGATCCGCGGGGACCCGGTTATTCCACCCAGTCGAGGCCCAGGTCGCGATAGACGTCGCGATCCTCGTCCCAGCCCGGCTTGACCTTGACGTGCAGGTACAGATGGACCGGGCGCCCCATGATGCCGGCGAGTTCGGCACGGGCGCGGGCGCCGATCTCCTTGATGCGCGTGCCGCCCTTGCCGAGCACGATCGCGCGCTGCGTCGGCCGCTCGACGAGGATCTGCTGATGGATCTCGACCGAACCGTCCTCGCGCTCGCTGTACTTCTCGGTCTCGACGGTGCTCGCATAGGGCAGCTCGGCATGGAGCTGGAGGTAGAGCTGCTCGCGCGTCACTTCGCTGGCGAGCGCCCGCTCGGTAGCGTCGGACACCTGGTCCTCGGGATAGTGCCAGGGTCCTTCCGGCATCGCCTTGGCCAGCGCCGCCTTCAGTTCGGGCAGGCCGTCGCCGGTCTGCGCGGAGACGAACCAGATATCGTCGAAGTGCATCAGCGCGTTGAGCTTTTCGGCGTGCAGCAACAGCCTGGGCTTGTCGGCGATATCCACCTTGTTGAGGATCAGGATCTTGCGTTCGGGCCGGTCCTTCAGCGATTCCGTGATCGCGGTCACCTTGCCCCCGATGCCGCCCTTGCCGTCGACGACGAGCGCGATCATGTCCGCGCCTTCGGTCCCGCTCCACGCCGCCGATACCATCGCGCGATCGAGCCGGCGCTGCGGTTCGAAGATGCCGGGCGTGTCGACCAGCAGGATCTGGGTGTCGCCCTCGATCGCGACGCCGAGCAGCTTGGTGCGCGTCGTCTGCGCCTTGGGGCTGACGATCGCGACCTTCTGGCCGACGAGCGCGTTGACGAGCGTGGACTTGCCGGCGTTCGGCGCGCCGACGATGGCGATCAGGCCGCAATGTTGCATTTGGGTCATGGACGCTTCTTTGAGGGGGCGATCGAACGAGGGCAAGACGGGGTTGTCGCCGGCCGGGATGCGCGGCGGCGGCCTGCGCCGTCGTGGAAGGCGAGGATCACGCGGTCAGCTTCGCCAGCAGCGCCCTGGCGGCGGCGGTTTCGGCTTCCTGCTTGTTCGCGCCTTCGGCCGTCGCGTCGGCGAAGGTGCCGATCCGCACCTGCACCGTGAAGCGCGGCGCGTGGTGCGGGCCGCTGCGGTCGACGACGACATATTCGGGCGTGCGCCGGTTCGCCGCGGCGGCCCATTCCTGCAACGCCGATTTCGGATGCTGCGGCGCCTTGTCGGTACTCTGCACCCGACCCGACCAGACCTTGCGGACGAAGACGCGCGCGCCGTCGAGGCCGGTCTCACGATACCAGGCGCCGATCAGCGCCTCCATCACGTCGCCGAGGATATTGTCGCTGTCATAGGCGCCGTCGTCACGCGCCTGCTTGCCGAGGCGCAGATAGGCGCGCACGCCGAGGCCGCGCGCGACGTCGGCGCAGACCGCGCCGGTGACCAGCGCGTTGAGCCGTTTCGACAATTGGCCTTCGGGTTCGTTCGGAAACAGCTCCCACAGCCATTCCGCCATCACCAGCCCGAGCACCCGGTCGCCGAGGAATTCCAGCCGCTCGTAATTCTCGGCGGCCTGGCTGCCATGGGTCAGCGCACGCTCATAGGGCTTGAGGTCGGCGGGGCGACGACCGAACGTCTCGGCCAGCCAGCCGGGCAGATCGGCGCTCAGAAGCCCTCTCCCGCGCGGCTCCAGCGAGCGGCGGTGAACCAGCTGATCGGGTTGATCCACGACGCATCGCCGTCGGTGGAGAAGAAGGTGACGACGGCCTTGCCCTCGATCCGCTCCATCGGGATGTAGCCCATGCCGATCGGCGCGGGGAAGCGGCTGTCGGCACTGTCGTCGCGATTGTCGCCCATCAGGAACACGTTACCGGCGGGGACGGTGTAGAGGCCGGTATCGTCCGCCTGCGGTATCTCCGCCTGGTCGAGAACCATGTAGCTCTTGCCGTTCGGCAAGGTTTCGCGGAACCGCGGATAGCGGCAGATCGGCGCGCCGGCCGCATCGACGTCTTGGAAGCTGCTGCCGCATTTCTGCGCGTCGAAATTGGCAGTGAGCGGCAGCACGAAGTCGGCGACGCGCTGCTTGGGAATCGGTTTGCCGTTGAGGATGACCTGGCCGTGGCGGACCTGCACGGTGTCGCCGGGCAGGCCGATCACGCGCTTGATGACGTCATGATCCTCGGGCTCTGGCGAGCGGAAGACCACGACGTCGCCGCGCGTCGGATCACGACCCATGATCCGCCCGGGGATCAGCGGCACGCCGGCGGGCAGCGACCAGCGCGAATAGCCGTAGTTCCATTTGGTGACGAACAGATAGTCGCCGATCAGCAGCCGCGGCAGCATCGATTCGGATGGAATCGAATAAGGCGCGAACAGGAAGCTGCGCAGGATCAGCACGGCGAGCGCCAGCTTCACGAGGAAGCGCAGCGTCTCGCTCAGTTCGGAACGCTGCGGCTTCGCTGCGGCGGACGCGGCGGCCGGTGTCGGAGTCGGCGCGGGCGCATTCGGAGGGGTCGTGGCCATAGACAGGGAGCCTTAGCGGCCCTCGCGCGTCCTGAGTAGTCGTTCCGATCGAGCAACGGGGCTTGGCCCTGCGCCGCGCGATCGATACGGAGCTGTCACGACATCCCCCCTCCCCGACAGGATGGAACATCATGAGCGACTGGTCTGCCATCGAAGCCCTGCCCTCCCCCAAGCTGGTCGACCTGTTCGATCAGGATGGCGAGCGGTTGTCGAAGTTCAGCCTGGACGTGGCGGGCATCCATTTCGACTGGTCGAAAACGCATCTGACGACGGAAGCGGTCGAGGCGTTCGCCGCGCTGGCGAAGGCGCAGGATCTGGCGGGCAAGCGCGACGCGATGTTCGGCGGCGAACACGTCAACGTCACCGAGGATCGCCCTGTCGAACACACCGCCGAACGCGGCGAAGGCAATGCCGACAGCGTCGCGCGCGCGCGCAAGCTGCACGAGCGCATGCGGTCGCTGATCGACGCGATCGAGGGCGGCGCGCTGGGGGATATCCGGCACGTGCTGCACATCGGCATCGGCGGATCGGCGCTCGGCCCGCACCTGCTGGTCGATGCACTGGGTCGCGAGGACAGCCGCTATGACGTCGCGATCGTTTCCAACGTCGACGGCGTCGCGCTGGAAGACGCGATCGTCGATTTCGATCCCGCCGCGACCCTGCTGGTGCTGGCGTCCAAGACCTTCACCACCAAGGAGACGATGCTCAACGCGGAATCGGCGTTGCAGTGGATGAAGGAGCATGGCGTCGAGGACCCCTATGGCAAGGTGATCGCGCTGACCGCCGCGCCCGACAAGGCGATGGAATGGGGCGTCGACGAAACCCGCATCCTGCCGTTCGGCGAAGGCGTCGGCGGGCGGTATTCGCTCTGGTCGTCGATCGGTTTTCCGGCGGCGATCGGCCTTGGCTGGGGCGCGTTCGAGGAACTGCTGGAGGGCGCGGCCGAGATGGACCGCCACTTCCGCCTGACCGCGCTGCACGAGAATGCGCCCGCGCTCGCCGCCTTCGCCGACCTCTACTATACCCAGGTCCGCCACGCCGAGACGCGCGCGCCCTTCGCCTATGACGAGCGGCTGCGGCTGCTGCCGAGCTACCTCCAGCAGCTCGAGATGGAATCGAACGGCAAGGGCGTGAAGACCGACGGCAGCCCGGTGGGGCGCCCGACCGCGGCGATCACCTGGGGCGGGGTCGGCACCGATGCGCAGCATGCGGTGTTCCAGCTTCTGCATCAGGGCACGCACCTGGTTCCGGTCGAATTCATCGCGGTGATCGAGCCCGGCGACACGCTGGCCGAGGATCATCATCGCCAGTTGCTGCTCAATGCGTTCGCGCAGGGCGCGGCGCTGATGAAGGGCAAACAGGTCGAGGATCCGGCGCGATCGTACAGCGGCGACCGGCCGTCTTCGACCCTGCTGCTCGACGTGCTCGACCCGCGCACGCTCGGCGCGCTGATCGCCTTCTACGAGCATCGCGTGTTCGTGAACGGCGTGCTGCTCGGCATCAATTCGTTCGACCAGTTCGGCGTCGAACTGGGCAAGGAGATGGCCAAGGCCGCCGACCAGGGCGGGCAGTCGTTCGACCCGTCGACCGAAGACCTGATCAAGCGCGCCGGCCTCGACTGAGGGACGGATGGGATCGTCGCGCGTTGAGGCGTGATGATCCCGATCCTGCTTGCCGCCGCGCTGACCTCCCCGACCCGCGTCGCCGACATGCGCTGGCACCGGCGCATATTGCTGGTGGCGGCGCCCCGTGCCGACGATCCGGGTGTCATCGGCCAGCGCAAGGCGCTCGCCGGCTGGGATGCGGAGGCGCGCGACCGTGACATCGCGATCGTCTCGGTGATCGGCGCGCAGGTGGAGGGCGCGAGCGATACCGCCCCTGCGCTGCGCAAGCATTACCGCCTGCCGGCCGACCGGTTTGTCGCGATCCTGATCGGCAAGGACGGTGGCGAGAAATTGCGCTCGGCCAAGCCGATCTCGGCCGAGGTGCTGGCAGAGACGATCGACGCGATGCCGATGCGGCGCGCGGGGCAGCATTGATTGCGGGTCCGTCCGATATCGACTATGTGTATCGATACGGTGGAGGATACACATGCGGACGAACATCGATATCGATGACGCGCTGATGGCCGAGGCTTTGGCACGCAGTGGTTTGCGGACCAAGCGCGAGGTCGTGACCCTTGCCTTGCAACGGTACATCAAGAACCAACGTCAGATCGATGCGTTCGAAGGATTGCGCGGCCTGGGCTGGGAGGGCGACCTCGATGCCATGCGTACGGACAAGCAGCGTCCCGAATGGGGCTGATATTGCTCGATTCGAGTGTCTGGATCGATCTGCTCCTCGAAAGAACGACACCGCAGACCACGATCGCCCGTCGATTTTTGAACGATGGAGACGATCTCGGCATCGGCGACCTGATGCTGCTCGAGGTTCTGCAGGGCACGCGAAGCGATCGCCAGTTCAACGCTACCCGGACATTCCTCGGCCGTTTCGATCCGATCAGGATCGTCGATCATCGCGCGGCGGAAATCGCGGCGCGTAACTATCGCACGCTCCGCGCCAAAGGCATCACGATCCGCAAGACGATCGATACGTTGATCGCCACCCGCTGCATTCTGGACCGGCTGCCCCTACTTTACAGCGATCGGGACTTCGATCCCTTCGTCCAGCATCTCGGCCTCCGGTCGGCGATGGATCATCCTACCGGAGTGAATTGATGTCCGATTACGATTACGACCTCTTCGTCATCGGCGCCGGGTCCGGCGGCACGCGCGCCAGCCGGGTCGCGGCGGCGCATGGCGCGCGGGTAGCGGTGGCGGAGGAATATCGCGTCGGCGGCACCTGCGTCATCCGTGGCTGCGTACCCAAGAAGCTGCTCGTCTACGGCGCGCACTTCGCCGAGGACCTGAAGGATGCCAAGCGCTTCGGCTGGCAGGTGCCGGAGCAATGCGACTTCGACTGGAAGACGCTGCGCGACAACGTCCTTGCCGAAGTGGACCGGATCAACGGTGCCTATACCCAGACGCTGGAGACGCACGGCGTCGAGATCATCAACAGCCGCGCGGTCGTCACCGGCCCGCACAGCGTCCGCCTGGCCGACGGCACCGAAAAGACCGCGGGCCGTATCCTGATCGCGGTCGGTGCCGAACCGGCGGTGCCGAACTGCCCGGGCGCCGAGCTGGGCATCACCAGCAACGAGGCGTTCCACCTGGATGCGATCCCGAAGCGCATCCTGATCGCCGGTGCCGGCTATATCGCCAATGAATTCGCCGGCATCTTTCACCAGTTCGGCGCGCACGTCATCATCATGAACCGGACGCAGGACATCCTGCGCGGCTACGACCTGTCGATCCGCGACCGGCTGTTGCAGATCAGCCTGATGAAGGGGCTGGAGTTCAAGTTCGACGCCAATTTCGAAGGCATCACCAGGAACGACGACGGCTGCCTGACGGTGCACATGTCCGGACACGAACCGGTCACCGTCGACATGGTCATGTTCGCGACCGGCCGCGTTCCCAATACCCATGGGCTGGGGCTGGAAGAGGCAGGCGTCCGGCTGGAGAAAGGCGCGGTCGTCGTCGACGAACGCAACCAGTCGAGCGTCGACAGCATCTTCGCGATCGGCGACGTCACCAATCGCATCCAGCTGACCCCGATCGCGATCCGCGAAGGGCAGGCGTTCGCCGACACCTTCTACGGCGACAAGCCGACGACGGTCGATTACGCGACCATCCCCTCCGCGGTGTTCAGCCACCCGCCGCTCGCCGGCGTCGGCATGACCGAGAGCGAGGCGAAGCAGAAGCTGGGATCGATCCGCGTCTATTCGTCCGACTTCCGGCCGATGAAGAACGTGCTGGCCGGGCGCAACGAACGGGCGCTCTACAAGATGGTCTGCGACGGGGAGACGGGGCGGATCGTCGGCCTGCACATGATCGGCCCCGACGTTCCCGAGATCCTGCAGGCGGCGGCGATCGCGGTGAAGGCCGGGCTGACCAAGGCGCAGTTCGACGAAACCGTCGCGCTGCACCCGACGATGGCCGAAGAACTGGTGCTGATGAAATAGGGCGTCAGCGACCAGTGAAGCGGCCGGGGCGGCGTTCGTTCACCGCCCTCACCCCTTCGGCGAAGTCGTCGGTCTTTTGCAGCCACGCCTGTTCCGCGAGTTCGTGATCGGTCTGGCGCTGCACCAGGTCGAACAGGTCGCCGCGCAAGGTCGCGCGGGTCGACTGCACCGCCAGCGGTGCGCCGGCGGCGATCTCGTGCGCCAGCGCCAGCGCCTCGGCGCGCAGGCGCTGCGCCGGGACGACCATGTCCGCCAGCCCCCATTCCGCCGCCTGTTCCGCCCTGATCCGCCGCCCGGTCAGGTTCATCAGCAGCGCGCGCTGCCGCCCGATCACGCGTTCCAGCACCGCGGAGATGCCGAAGCCGGGGTGAAAGCCGAGCTGCACGAAATTGGCCACGAAACGTGCTTCCGGCGCGGCGATGCGGAAGTCCGCGACGAGGGCCAGGCCCAGCCCCGCTCCCACCGCGGAACCCTGGATCGCGGCGACCACGGGCTTCTTCACCCCGAACAGCCGCGCCGCCGCCACGTAGAACGGATTGCGCGTCCCGCTCGGCCGTTCGTCGGCGACGGGATTGTCGCGCGCCAGGTCGGCGCCCGCGCAGAAGATGCGTCCGTCGGACTGGAGCACGATCGCCCGCACGTCCGGGTCGGCATCGGCGGCATCGAACGCTGCCCCGATCGCTTCGATCAGCGCGAGATCGGCGAAATTGTGCGGCGGCCGGGCGAAGGTGAGGATCGCGACATGGCCATCGCGTGCGAAGTGGATCGGGGGGATTGCGGTCATCGCCCTTTCTCTGCCGTCCCCGTCGGGGAAGTCTACTTGAAAAGGCCTGCGTCGTCGGTGTTGCGCCGCTGCAACGCTGTGCCCGAGATCGTACACCATCCCGGAACTGCAACGGCATTTGCCGCTTTATCGCTGGTGCCGGCCGATACGCGCTCCTAAGGGAGCCGCCCTCCGGCAAAGAGAGGCGAACAACGCCCGAACAGCCAGGGTTGGAGCGATGTCGCTCCATCCGGGGAGGATGCACGACGAGCGGCGGTTGGCGCCACCGCGCGTCAGACGGCCGGACACGATATCGGCCGCACCGCTTCCCCGGACGCAAGAGACACACGCCGGACCGACGCCGAGCGGTTCGCGCAGGGGAACAACGATGAAGACGATCACGATGGGCGCATTGCGCGCCGCACTGGCGACCACCACCATCCTGGGCGGCATGGCCGTCACCGCGCCAGTGGCGGCGCAGACGACGACCGCGCAGGTTCGCGGGCAGGTTCGCGGCACCGATGCAGCGCCCGTCGGCGGCGCCACGGTCGTCGCGGTCAGCACCGCCACCAACCAGACGTTCCGCGCGACGACCGATGCGAACGGCGCCTATACGCTGAACGGACTGCGTCCGGGCGAGTATCGCGTCACCATCACGGGCGG
This sequence comes from uncultured Stakelama sp., assembly GCA_964419295.1. GTDB lineage: Bacteria > Pseudomonadota > Alphaproteobacteria > Sphingomonadales > Sphingomonadaceae > Sphingomonas. Next base: position 19,286 of record CAYQPM010000010.1, read on the forward strand.
CAACGGCAACACGTTCGAACGCGTGGTCGTGGTCGGTGTCGGCCAGTCCGCATCGCTCGACGCGACGCTGGGTGCCGCCGAGGCGCCGGGCGAGACGACGACGGTCCCCGGCAGCACGGAATCGGCCGATAACGGCGATATCGTCGTCACCGGCAGCCGTCTGGTCGAAACGCGCACCAGCGAAGTCGCGACCAACGTCAGCCAGGCGCAGATCCGCGCACTGCCGCAGACCGACCGCAACTTCCTGAGCTTCGCCGCGCTCGCCCCCGGCGTCACCTATATCGACAGCGAGACCAACAAGGGCATTCAGTCGGGCGCCTCGACCCGCAGCCAGGTCAACGTCTTCATCGACGGCATCAGCCTGAAGAACCAGGTGCTCGACGGCGGCATCGCCGGCCAGCAGGACAGCCGTGGCAACCCCTTCGGCCAGCTCGCGATCGGCGAGTTCCGCGTGCTGACGCAGAACTACAAGGCGGAATACGAGCAGGCGGGCGCCGCGATCGTCACTGCGGTGACCAAGTCCGGCACCAACGAGTTCCATGGCGAAGCCTTCGGCCAGTATACCGACAAGGGTCTGTCCGAGAAATCCTACCTCGACAAGCGCGACAACAATCCGGAACCCGCGTTCAAGCGCAAGCAATATGGCGTGTCGCTGGGCGGCCCGATCATCAAGGACAAGCTGTTCTTCTTCGGCGCCTATGAAGGCAATGATCAGGACCGCGCGTTCAACGTTCGCCTGGGCAACCGCACCGCCGCCAACATCGCGCAGTTCGGCCAGTATGAGGGCGCCTTCGTCAGCCCGTTCCGCGGTGACTTCTACTTCGGCAAGCTGACCTTCACCCCGGATTCGAACCAGGTCTTCGACGTTTCCTATTCGAAGCGTCAGGAAACCGACATCCAGGGCTTCGGCGGCACCACCGCGTTCACCGCGGCGGAGAACAAGAAGAACACCGTCGATACCTATGCGTTCAAGTGGACCTACACGGGCAGCAGCTTCGTCAACGAATGGAACGCGAGCTACCTCAACTACGTGTATAATCCGACGTCGCTCAACCCGAGCGCGGCGACCTATGTCTATGACGGCGTGATCACGTTCGGCGGCAAGAATTCGAGCCAGCGGATCAACCAGCAGAGCTATACGCTGCGCGATGATCTGACCTATAGCGGGCTCGACGGCCACGTCATCAAGACGGGCATCAAGTTCGCCTTCCAAGATTATGATTTCCAGAAGCTGTTCTACGTCCAGCCGACATTCACCTATCGGATCGATACGACCAACGGTCTGGACTTCAGCTTCCCGGCGCAGGCGCAGCTCGGCATCGGCAACACCCGCATCGCGGCGTCCAATTCGCAGCTCGGCCTGTACGCGCAGGACGACTGGAACCTGACCGACCAGCTCCAGCTCAACCTGGGCCTGCGTTGGGATTACGAATCCAACATGTACAACAACCGCTATCGCACGCCCGACCAGGCGGCGGCGTTGCTGCGCGGCCTGCCCCAGACCTATTACTTCAACGCCAACAACTATATCACCGATGGCACCGACCGTCCGGCGTACAAGAAGATGTTCCAGCCGCGTGCCGGCTTCAGCTACGACTTCAACGGCAACCAGAGCACCGTGCTGTTCGGCGGATACGGACGCTATTACGACCGAAACGTGTTCAACAACACGCTCGACGAGCAGTATCGCCTGCAATATTCGATCTACAACTTCTACTTCTCGCGCAACGGCAACCAGACGATCAACGGCAATCCGACCGTCGCCTGGGACCCGAAGTATCTGACGCGCGACGGCCTGCTGGCGTTGCAGGCGACCGGCACCACCGGTCGTCCGGAACTGTTCGCGGTGAAGAACAATGCCAAGCCGCCGGTGACCGACCAGTTCAGCCTGGGCGTCCGCCAGCGCGTCGGTATCTTCCGCACCAGCCTGACCGCGAGCTACGTCCGTGGCCGCAACGGTTACACCACGCTGTTCGCGACCCGGAACAACAACGGGCTCGGCACCTGCTGCAACACCGCGCTCGCCAACAGCTACGGCTATGGCAACGTGCTGATCGGCTATGACGGGCTGGATACGCGCTACAAGGCGCTCTTCGCCACGATCGACAAGGATTATACCGCGTCGTCCGGCTGGGGCGTCAACATCAACTACACCTTCTCGAAGGGTGAACAGAACGGCGGCGATCTCTTCAGCCTCGATGCCGTGACGCCGGACGCCTATGGCTGGCGCCCGCGTAGCGGCGACGAGCGTCACCACCTCGTCATCTCGGGGATCGTCGACCTGCCGTTCGGCCTGCAATTCTCGACGCTGTCGACCTTCGGCAGCGGCCAGGCCTATCAGGTGTTCGACGCCACCAACCCGGTGCAGGGCGTGATCGGGGCGCGGTATCCCGAAAAGAACTGCATCAAGGGCGTGTGGGCCTATTGCGAGGTCAACCTGACGCTGGAAAAGAAGGTCAAGCTGTTCGACACGCATGAGGTCAGCCTGGCGGTCGACCTGTTCAATGCCTTCAACAACAAGAACTTCAGCGGCTTCGACGGCTATTTCAACAACCAGGTGCAGGCGAACGGCACCGTCGCCGATCCGCTGAATGCGGCCAATGCCCAGAACGCCTCCAGCACGCTGACGCTGCCGCGGCGTGTGCAGTTCCGGGTCGGTTACCGGTTCTGATCGTGCGCGGGCGGGCGGCTTCGCAAGGAGCCGCCCGCCCGTTCGTCCTGTGTATGCGTACTTTGCAGAAGGTTCTGCGCCGATGTTCGACAGACGACAGATCCTCGGCACCGGCGGGCTGGCGCTCGCCGGGATGGCGGGCGGGTGCGCGACGACGCGCACGGCGTCCCCGGCATCGGCAGGCGCCGCGCCGCGGGACCTGATCACCGATCTTCAGGAACGCAGCTTCCGGTTCTTCTGGGACACCGCCGATCCTTCAACCGGCTGGGCGCCCGATCGCTGGCCTACCCCGAGCTTTTCGTCGATCGCCGCGGTCGGATTTGCGCTCACCGCCTATCCGATCGGCGTCGTCAACGGCTGGATCACCCGCGATCAGGCGCGCGCGCGCACGCTGGCGACGCTGGAATGGTTCGCCGCCGCACCGCAAGGGCCGGGCAGCGACGATGCGAGCGGTAACAAGGGGTTCTTCTACCACTTCCTGGGCGTGACCAAGGGCTTGCGCTTCGCTCGCGCCGAACTGTCGACGATCGACACCGCGCTGCTGATCGCGGGCGTGCTGTTCGCCGGCACCTGGTTCGAGGCGAACGATCCCGCCGAGGCGCGTATCCGGACGCTGGCGGACGAACTGTACGCGGCGATCGACTGGACGTGGATCATGCCACGCCCCCCCTTCCTGTCGATGGGCTGGCACCCCGAAAGCGGCTTCATTCCGGCGGACTGGAATATCTATAACGAGGGGATGCTGATGTATCTTCTCGCCATCGCATCCCCGACGCACCCGCTGCCGGCGACCACCTGGGGAGCGCTGACTCAGCGGTTCGACGCGGCGTGGACGGAGCGCTGGGGCGAGCCGTACCTGCATTACCCGCCGCTGTTCGTGCACCAGTACAGCCATTGCTGGATCGATTTCCGCGGTATCCAGGACCCCTTCATCAAAAGCCGCGGGATCGATTATTTCGAGAACAGCCGCCGCGCCGTGCGCAACCAGCGTCGCTATGCGATCGCCAATCCGGGTGGCTGGATCGGCTATGACGCCGATTGCTGGGGACTGACCGCCTGCGACGGGCCGGGCGATTTCACGATCGCATTACGAGGCAAGACGCGGGAGTTCTTCAGCTATTCCGAACGGGGGCCGGGAACGCGCGACGACGGCACGATCGCGCCGACCGCGGCCGGCGGATCGATCGCGTTCGAACCCGAACTGGCGACACGCTGCCTCCACACGATGCACGACCGCTATGGAGAGGGCATCTATGGCCAATATGGGTTCCTCGATTCGTTCAACCCGACGCTGACCGATCCGCAGGCGCCGCTGAAGCACGGCCGCGTCGTTCCCGGGGTCGGCTGGGTGGACAAGGATTATCTGGGGATCGATCAGGGACCGATCGTCACGATGATCGAGAACCAGCGCACCGGTCTGGTCTGGAAGACGATGCAGAAGAACCCGCACATCCGCCGCGGTCTGGAACGCGCCGGCTTCCGGGGCGGCTGGCTGGGATAACGGGACTTCCAACAAGCGCCGCGGCATTATAGAGGAGTTACATACCCGATCCTCGAAAGGCCGTCTGCCATGCGTGAAGCCGCGATCGTTTCCACCGCCCGCACCGCCATCGGCAAGGCCTATCGCGGCGCGTTCAACGCCACCGAAGCGCCGGTGCTGGCCGGCCATGTGATGAACGCCGTCGTCGAACGCGCAGGCGTGGACCCGACGCGGATCGACGACATCTTCTGGGGCGTCGGCAACCAATGGGGCGCCACCGGCGGCAACGCCGGACGCATGGCCGTGTTCGCCGCCGGCCTGCCGCAGAGCGTCCCGGCGTTCACGCTCGACCGCAAATGCGGTTCGGGGCTGACCGCGGTCGCGCTGGCGGCACGGACGATCATGTGCGGCGAGGCGGACGTGGCGCTGGCGGGCGGAATGGAATCGATCAGCCATACCGTGACCAAGGATGCGCCGCGCTACGTCAACCAGAGCGTCGTCGCGCAGGAACCCGCCGCCTATATCCCGATGATCGAGACGGCCGAGATCGTCGCAGAGCGGTACGGCATCACCCGCGCGGCGCAGGATGCCTATGCCGCGATGAGCCAGCAGCGCGCTGCCGACGGGCTGGCGCGGGGCGCCTTCGCCGAGGAGATCGTGCCGATCACCGTCGAAAAGGCGCTTTTCGACAAGGCGGGCATGCAGACCGGCACCGACACGGTGACGGTGACGCAGGACGAGGGCATTCGGCCGGGCACGACGGTCGAAGCGCTCGCCGGGCTCAAGCCGGTATGGGGCGGTGGCGCGTTCACCGGGCCGGGCACCAATGTCACCGCGGGCAACGCCAGCCAGCTTTCGGATGGTGCGTCGGCGCAGTTGCTGATGGATCGCGCCACCGCGGAAGCCGAGGGCAAGACGATCCTGGGCATCTATCGCGGCTTCCAGTCGGCGGGATGCGGTCCGGACGAAATGGGGATCGGACCGGTATTCGCCGTGCCGAAGCTGCTCGATCGCGCCGGACTGTCGGTCGGCGACATCGGGCTGTGGGAGCTGAACGAGGCGTTCGCCTCGCAATGCCTCTATTGCCGCGACACGCTGGGGATCGATCCCGAGAAGTACAACGTCAACGGTGGCGCGATTGCGGTCGGGCATCCATTCGGCATGACCGGCAGCCGGCTGATCGGCCACGCGCTGATCGAGGGTCGCAAGCGCGGCGTGCGATATGTGGTGGTGACGATGTGCACGGCGGGCGGCATGGGCGCGGCGGGGCTGTTCGAGATCGTCTGAGGCTGGACCGCAGGTCAGCGCTGCGCCTGCACATAGGCGATCACGTCGGCGCGATCGAGCGGGTCCGACAGGCCGGGAAAGCGCATCGACGTCCCCGGTGCGAACCGTTGCGGCGCGGTGAGCCACGCGTCCATGCGCTCCGGCGTCCAGCGTCCGCCGACACGTTGCAGGGCGGCGGTATAGGCGAACCGCGGGCGTGACTGCGCCACCGGCGCGCCCATGACGCCGAACAGGTTCGGGCCGTCATGATCCGGGGCGTCGCGACGGATCGTGTGGCATGCCGCACAGCGAGCGAACAGCCGCCCGCCCGCAGCAACGCTGGCGACCCGCGCCAATGCCGCCCGGTCGGGGTGCGGCCCGGCCGCCGCGAGCCGTGTCGCGCGGTCGTCCTCACCGCACGCGCAAAGCAGTGAAAGCAGCAAAGCGACCCAAGGATGCCGCAAAACCGGAATGGTCGCCCGTCCTCTTCTTCGATGGAAAGTCACTTGCGGTTGGCGAAGGTCAGGCAACAATGGACACTGTATATTAAGTCCACATCGGCCATGACGAGATCATGCCCGCCCGATTGTCCTTGCCGATATCATCGATCGCGATGCTGGCGGCAAGCCTGATCGGCGTCGGCACAGGCGTGGATAGCAGGCCGCGCATGTCGTTCGCGATCGCGCAATCGCCGACCGGCCAGTTGCAGCAGTCGCAATTCTCGAGGCGACTGACGCGGATGGCGGCGGCGATCGACCGGGCCGAACGCTCCAATCGGATCGCCAACGGTCCCGCCACGTTCATGCGGCAGGATCTCGACCGCATCTGGAGCGGCGTCACCACGGGCATCGCGCAGCAGGGCGCGCTGACCCAGCCGGAATACGCCAGCTACCAGGCGATGCTCGATCGCGTCGCTGCCCGCCTTGCCCGATGCGGCGTCACGCCGTGACGCCGCCCGCACTTTAGTTCGCGAACAGCAGGACCGGCGTTTCCAGCTGTTTCCTGAGCGCCTGCACATAACTCGCCGCATCCCAGCCATCGACCACGCGATGATCGCAACTGATCGACAGGTTCATCAGCTTGGCGCGGCGGATCTCGTCGCCCCCTCCCTGCAATTTGGCCCCGGTGAACACCGGCCGCTCGACGATCTTGTTCGGCCCGATGATCGCCACTTCGGGGCGATTGATAACCGGCGTGGTCGCGATCCCGCCAAGCGGTCCCAGCGAGGTGACGGTGATCGTGCCATTGCCCAGTTCGTCCGGCTTCAGCTTGTTGGCGCGTGCCGCTTCGGCGAGGCGGACGATCTCGGTCGCGAGCTGCCAGACGTTCTTGTCCTGCGCGTCGCGGATCACCGGCACCGTCAGTCCGGCGTCGGTCTGCGCCGCCATGCCGAGGTGGACGCGGCCCGAACGGGTCACCACGCCAGCCTCGTCGTCGTAACGCGCGTTGAGCATCGGGAAGTCGGGCAAGGTCCGGCAGATCGCGACGATCAGCAGCGGGAGCATCGTCAGCTTGGGCCGTGCGCCGCGATGATCGTTCAGATCGGCGCGCATCGCCTCCAGCGCGGTGACGTCGATCTCGTCGACATAGGTGAAATGCGGGATGTTGCGCTTGGACGCCGCCATGTTCTCGGCGATGCGCCGACGCATGCCGATCACGCGCACCTGCTCGTCGGCACGGGCGCGGGTGGCGCCGGGCGCCTGATAGCCCTGACCGGCATTGTAGCGCAGGAACGCGTCGAGGTCGGCGTGGCGCACGCGATCCGCGTCCGTCTTCACCTGCGCCAGATCGATGCCGAGATCGCGCGCGCGGGCGCGAACCGCTGGCGAGGCGAGGACGGGAGAACTCTCCGCGCTTCGCTCCGAAACCGCCGGCGGGCTCGCTGCGGCGGTCGCCGATGGTGCTTCGACAGGCTCGGCACGGACGGGCGACGGTTCGGCGGTCGCCGCTGCCGCAGACCGCGCGGGCGTCGTCATGCCCGCCGCCGCCGCTTCCTCGACGCCGGGATTCTCGGCTTCGTACTGCTCGGCAACCTCTGCCTGTTCGGCACTCGCCGGCGCAGCGACGACATCGCCGTCCCCTTCCGCCGCGTCGGTTTCGATCACGACGAGCGCCGCGCCGATCGCGACCTGGTCGCCGACCTCGCCCGCCAGTTCGACGACCACGCCGGACACGGGCGATTCCATCTCGACCGTCGCCTTGTCGGTCATCATGTCGGCGATGTTCTGGTCTTCCTCGACGCGGTCGCCGACCGCTACATGCCAGGCCACGATCTCGGCCTCGGCGATGCCTTCGCCGATGTCCGGCAACTTGAAGGTGTAGCGGGCCATTATGCGTCCTTCATGATCTTCTTGAGGGCCTGGCCGATGCGAACCGGTCCGGGGAAATAGGCCCATTCCAGGCTGTGCGGATAGGGCGTGTCGAACCCGGTGACGCGTTCGATCGGCGCTTCGAGGTGGTAGAAGCAGCGTTCCTGCACCAGCGCCGACAGTTCGGCACCGAAGCCCGACGTGCGCGTCGCCTCGTGCACGATCATGCAGCGGCCGGTCTTCTTCACCGAAGCCTCGATCGTCTCGATATCGAGCGGCACCAGGGTGCGCAGGTCGACGATCTCGGCATCGATGCCGTGCTCGGCGATCACCGCCGCGCAGACGTGCACCATCGTGCCGTAGGCGAGGATCGTCAGCGCCTCGCCCGGGCGGACGATCGCCGCCTTGCCCAGGTCGACGCGATAATAGCCGGTCGGCACCTCGCCCGCCGGGTGCTTCGACCAGTTTTCGGCGGGGCGATCCCAATAGCCGTTGAACGGGCCGTTGTAGATGCGCTTGGGCTCGAGGAAGAGCACCGGGTCATTGTCCTCGATCGCCGCGATCAGCAGGCCCTTGGCATCGTAGGGCGTCGAGGGGATCACCGTCTTCATGCCCGACACGTGGGTGAAGATACCCTCGGGCGACTGCGAATGGGTCTGCCCGCCGAAGATGCCGCCGCCATAGGGCGAGCGGATCGTGATCGGCGAGATGAACTCCCCGGCCGAACGATAGCGCAGCCGCGCCGCCTCGCTGACCAGCTGGTCGAGCGCGGGGTAGATATAATCGGCGAACTGGATCTCAGGGACCGGCCGCAGACCATAAGCGCCCATGCCGATCGCGACGCCCATGATCCCGGTTTCGGTGATCGGCGTGTCGAACACGCGCGTCTTGCCGTGTTTGGCCTGCAACCCCGCGGTCGCGCGGAACACGCCGCCGAAGTAACCGACGTCCTCGCCCATCACCAGCACGTCCGGGTCGCGGGTCATGCAGATGTCGAGCGCGGAGTTGATCGCCTGGATCATGTTCATGCGGGTGGTCGTGGTGCCGGAGTCCGTGCCGGCTTGTTCGACTGTATCGCTCACCACATACCTCCCGTCATCCCGGCGAACGCCGGGATCCATGGACCCGAGTACATCTGTTGACTGTACCTATCGGCCGCACCGCATCCATGGGTCCCGGCGTTCGCCGGGATGACAGCGGGTGAACACACGCTCACTTGCGCGCCCATGGCCGTCCGCTCGCTTCTTCCTCGGCCATCATCTGCGCCTGCTGCTCGCGCAGATGCCAGGGCATTTCCTCGAAGACGCCGTCGAACAGCGTGTCGAGCGGCTGATGCAGGCCATGGCCGAGGATGCCGTTCTTCTCGGCTTCCTTCTGCTCGGCCCGGACATATTCGGCAAGTTCCTTGTCCTGCGCGGCGTGGCGCTCCTCGTCCCATTCGTCGATCGCGATCAGATGCTGCTTGAGGCGCGCGACCGGGTCGCCGAGCGGCCAGGCGGTCGGCTCGCCCGCGCTGCGGTACTGGGTGGGATCGTCCGAGGTCGAATGACCCTCGGCCCGATAGGTGAAATGTTCGATGAGCGTCGGGCCGGCGTTGGTCCGCGCACGCTCCGCCGCCCATTGCGTCGCCGCGTAGACGGCGAGCGCATCGTTGCCGTCGACGCGCAGGCCGGCGATGCCATAGCCGATCGCCCGCGCGGCGAAGGTCGTCGCCTCCGCGCCGGCGAACCCGGAAAAGCTGCTGATCGCCCACTGGTTGTTGACGACGTTGAAGATCACCGGCGCACGATAGACTGCCGCGAACGTGCAGGCGGAATGGAAATCCCCCTCCGCCGTCGATCCCTCGCCGCACCAGACGGCCGCGATGCGCGTATCGCCCTTCGCCGCGGACGCCATCGCCCAGCCGACGGCCTGCGGATATTGCGTCGTCAGATTGCCGGAGATCGAGAAGAAGCCGTGGTCGCGCGCCGAATACATGATCGGCAGCTGCTTGCCCTGCAGCTTGTCGCCGCGGTTGGAATAAATCTGGTTCATCATCTCGACCAGCGGATAGCCGCGCGAGATGAGCAGCCCCTGCTGGCGATATGAGGGGAAGCACATATCCTCGAAATCGAGCGCCTGCGCCGCCGCGACGGATACCGCCTCTTCACCGGTCGCCTTCATGTAGAAGCTGGTCTTGCCCTGCCGCTGGGCGCGGAACATGCGCTCGTCGAAGGCGCGAAGCAGCGCCATGTTGCGCAGCATGTTGCGCAACGTATCGGGCGACAGCTTGGGATCCCAGGGGCCGACCGCTTTGCCCTCTTCATCCAGGACCCGCACCATCGTATAGGCGAGTTCGGTGAAGTCCCGCGCCGCTGCCGCGGTGTCGGGCCGGCGCGCGGAGCCGGCAGGCGGCACGTCCACACCCACGAAATCGACGGCATCGCCCGGACGGAACTTGGGTTCCGGCACGTGCAGCGTCAGCGGCGGCAGGTTGGCGCGCGGATGCTCGCTGGCCACATTTCTCTCCCTCAGGTCCGGCGAGATTCGCCGGCGCTGCTGACCAAACGTGTTGCGCCGTTGTAATTAAATTTCAAGCGGGTTTTCGGTGCTCCGGGTCATGCCGAGCGGAACGCAGGATGTGCCGACGACGATCCGTGCATCGTGGCGCAGGGAACACCGGCGCTGGCACGTCGCTCGACGAGGGGCCGCCCGCCAGCGCGCAGCCCCTTCGTCGCCAAACGCCCGCCGTATGCGGCGAGCGAGCGCGTCGGCCTACTCGACCGTCTGTTCGATCACGCCGAAGATCGGGTGGTGCTTGTCGTCCTCTGCCCAGATACGGACGGTGTCGCCCTTCTTGAGGAAGGGCGTCGTCGCCTTGCCGGACGTGATCGTTTCCACGGTGCGCACTTCGGCAAGGCAGGAATAGCCGACGCCGCCCGCCTCGATCGTCTGGCCCGGCCCACCGTCGGGGCCGCGGTTGGAAACGGTGCCGCTGCCGACGATCGTGCCGGCGCCCAGCCTGCGCGTCTTCGCTGCGTGGGCGACGAGCGTGCCGAAATCGAAGGTCATGTCCTCGCCCGCCTCCGCGCGACCGAACGGCTTGCCGTTGAGGTCGACCATCAGCTTGCGGTGGAGCTTGCCGTCCCGCCACCAGTCGCCGAGCGTATCGGGCGTGACGAACACCGGCGAGAAGGCGCTGGCAGGCTTGGACTGGAAGAACCCGAAGCCCTTGCCGAGTTCGCCGGGGATCAGGTTGCGCAGCGAGACGTCGTTGGTGAGGCCGACCAGCCGGATCGCCGCCAGCGCCTCTTCGCGGCTCGCGCCCAGCGGCACGTCACCGGTGACGACGACCACCTCGGCCTCGAGGTCGCAGCCCCAGGATTCGTCGGCGAGCGGGATCGGATCGCGCGGGCCGAGAAACCCGTCGGAGCCGCCCTGGTACATCAGCGGATCGTGCCAGAAGGTTTCGGGCATCTCCGCCCCCCGCGCCTGCCGGACCAGGGCGACGTGATTCACATAGGCTGATCCGTCCGCCCATTGATAGGCGCGCGGCAGCGGCGAGGCGGCGGCGTGTTCGTGGAACCGTTCGCGCGGGATGACCGCATGCTCGAGGTCGGTGGCGAGGTTCTGGAGGTCCGGCAGCAGCCGGTCCCAATCGTCCAGCGCCTCCTGCAAGGTCGAGACGATGTGCCCCGCGTCGGCGTAATAAGCGAGGTCGCTGGAGACGACGACGAGGCGCCCGTCGCGCCCTCGATGACGATCGGCGTGCTTCAGACTGGCGAGTTTCATGGCGCGCATCCTTTATCGTTGGACACACTGTGTATCGGCTGGTGCGGCGGGTTGCACCGGAAAAGTAGCGACCGTCCGGCGCGCTCCATAACATTTGTTATTTAGCGCTTGACGATGGCGGGCGCGAACCGCAGCCTGCCGGCAAAAGATCAGGAGAGAGGCATGACGCTCGACGATGTCGCCGGACGGTTCGCGTATGACGAGGATCACGAGGCGTTCCGCCAAACGGTGCGCAGCTTCCTGCGCAAGGACGGCGTGCCGCATGTCGCGGACTGGGAGGCCAATCGGCTCGTGCCGCCATCCTTCTGGCGCGCGGCGGGCGCGGTCGGCATGCTGTGCCCGACGGTGTCGGAGGAATATGGCGGCCTGGGCCTCGACTTCGGCTATAACGCGGTGGTCAACGAGGAGCTGACGTACAACGGCGTTCCGGCCGGCTTCACGCTCCAGTCCGATATCGTCGTCGGCTACCTGGAACATTACGGATCGGAAGAGCAGAAGCGCTATTGGTTGCCGCGCATGGTGTCGGGCGAAACGATCAGCGCGATCGCGATGACCGAACCCGGCACCGGCAGCGACCTTCAGGCGATCCGCACCTCCGCGAAGCGCGACGGCAACCATTATGTCGTCGACGGCAGCAAGACCTATATCACCAACGGCCAGAACGCCGATCTGATCCTGGTCGTCGCCAAGACCGATCCGCATGCGCAACCCGCGTACAAGGGCATGTCGATCATCCTCGTCGAGGCGGACCGCGAGGGCTTCCGGCGCGGACGCAAGCTCGACAAGATCGGGCAGGAAGCGGCGGACACGTCCGAACTGTTCTTCGACGACGTGCGCGTGCCCATCACCAATTGCCTCGGCGAGGAGGGCAAGGGCTTCGTCTATCTGATGAGCCAATTGCCGCAGGAGCGGCTGTCGATCGCGGTCGGCGCCCAGTCGTCCAGCCAGAAGGCGTTCGACGAGACGGTCGCCTTCACCAAGGATCGCAAGGCGTTTGCCGGCGTGGTGTTCGATTTCCAGAACACCCGCTTCGTGCTCGCGGGGCTGGCGGCCAAGCTGCAGGTCGGCTGGGCGCATCTCGACTGGGCGATCCGCCGCCACCTCGAGGGCAAGCTGACCAACGAAGAGGGTGCGGCGGCGAAGCTGTGGCACACCGACATGCAATGGGAGGTGATGGATGCCTGCCTCCAGCTGCACGGCGGGGCGGGCTATATGAACGAATATCCGATCGCGCGCGCGTGGCGGGCCGCGCGGGTCAGCCGGATATACGGCGGCACGAACGAGATCATGAAGGAAGTGATCGGGCGCAAATTATAGCGCCGCCGCCGCCTATGCCGCCTCGGCAATGCCGCCGCGCAACTGTTCGACGAACTGATCGGTCGACCGGCGCAGACGGCGCGCGTGATCGGACAGGGCATTTGCCGCGTCCATGACCTCGCCCGACAAGGTGCCGGTCGCGCTCGCGGATGCTGCGACCGTGCCGATCCGTTCCTCGATGGTGACGGCGCCCGCCGCCGCGGCGCGAACGCTGAGGCTGATCCGCGTGGCGGCGTTGCCCTGTTCCTGCACGGCCGCGCGGATGTCACCCGCCGCGCTCTCCACCCTCAGGACCGCGTCGGATGCCGCACCCAGATCGGCGGCGGCGTCGCTGACGCCGGCCTGGACGCTGGCGATGAGCGATGCGATCTTGTCGGTGGCGCGGCCGGTGGCGCACGCGAGTTGCTTCACCTCGCTCGCCACGACCGAAAAGCCGAGCCCGGCGGTGCCGGCGCGGGCCGCCTCGATGGCGGCGTTGAGCGCGAGCAGGTTCGTCTGGGCGGCGATGGCGTTGACCTCGCCGACGAAGCCGCCGATCGTCCGGGCTCGCGTCGCCAGCTCGCCCACGGTGCGGTCGCCGTGCTCCGCGCTGAGCCGCGCGCTATAGGTCAGCTCGCCCTGTTGTTCGGCGCTCCGCGCAACGCCGGCGATGCTGTCGGACAGTTCCATCACATCCTCTTCGACGCCGCGCACCGCATCAGCCGCCAGGCTTGCGCCGATCAGGGCGTCGCCGGCATGACGGCGCGTATCGTCGGCGATCGCATTGAGCGACGCCGCCGACCCGACGAGCCGCGCGGAGGCATCTTCGAGGGCGATGGCGACTTCGACCACGGTGGCTTCGAACGCCTTGGAGAGCGCGACCAGTTCCTGCTGCCTGAGCGTCGCGACATGCTTTTCGGCGACCTGACGCCGCGCCCGCTCGTCGCGCGCCCGCGCTTCGGCGGCGCGGGCCGCGGCGAGCGCCGCGACGGCGCGTTCGCGCTCCTCAGCCGCCTCGATCCGCTGTTCCTCGGTGAGCAGCGCCAGCCGGTCGCTCTCGCGACGCGCCACGGCCTGGCCACGGACGAAGGCGCTGAGCTGACAGGACACGAAGCTGAGAGATGCCATTTCGAGCAGCACGGCAGCGATGTGGAACAGGACGCGGACGTGATTGGCCTTGACGCCATCGAACACCCAGATCGGCATGATCTCGTCGAGCATCAGATGATGCAGCGCGATGAGGAGCGAAGCGAGCGCGATCGGGCGCCAGTCGCACAGCGCCACCAGCATCGCCAGCGCGACGAAGAAGAACATATGCGCGTCCATCTGCCACGGGGTGCCGGTCAGCAGCAGCAGGAGCAGCGCCGGCTGCACCGCCGCGAGGGCTCCGACGGACAGGCGCGCCGACAGATCGTGCTGTCTCCGGACGGCCATGCGCGCCGGGAGCAGCGTGAACAGCAGGCAGACCAGCGGCGCGGTCAGCGCGAACGGCCTGTCCATCGCCATGCCGACCAGCGCCAGCACAGGCACGCACATCAACGAAAACAGCACCAGCCCCCGGACGGCCCGGATGCGCAGCGCGGCCAGATGATCGATCGTCATCATGCCGGGGTCTTCCCGCACAGGGCGGATGGCACGCCGAGCGGAATGATCCCGCGCAACAAGAGCGGTTTGGCAAGTGCGCCCAGCGAGCCGCGTACCACCAGGCTGTTGCTCGTCGGCCCGGCGGCGACGACCAGGGCGCCCGCCGCGACGGCGACGGCCGCGGCCGGCTCGCCGGTGACCGGGAGCAACAGGAAGGTGCCGTCGGCGGGCGGCGTAACGACCACGAGCGGAACCAGCACGACCGACGCGGCGACCTGTACGACCGCTGCGCGATGCGACGTAAGAGCATGGGATAGGCGGGTTAAGACCATAATGGTCTTTTTACGATGCATATCTTGCCGAGGGGTAAAGACCACGGCAACCAACATCAGGCGGCTGAAATCGCAGCGAGTTGCGGTGCCGCTCGCGCGGACGCGAGAGTTGGGGAACGGCCGAATCGGACATCTTGACTTTTGCCGCAGCGCAGCGCACATGCCGTACTATCGAGGCGTCATGCAGCGTGAACGGGTCGGCTTAGCTGCCGACCCCGGCTCCGCCTCGGTCGATACGCTCAGGGCTTCCCTATTCACGCGGGGTGTCAGTTTCCCCGCCCCCTGCGAGCCGTTCCTTACCCAAGGTCCCGGCGCGCGGGTCAGGCCCGTTTTGAAGGTTTGTTTTCCATGTCATTCGCCAATCTCGGCCTCGCCGAGCCGCTCGTCCGTGCGCTCGAAGCCAAGGGCTATACCACTCCCACCCCGATCCAGGCGCAGTCGATCCCGATCCTGCTCGAAGGCGGCGACCTGCTCGGCATCGCGCAGACCGGCACCGGCAAGACCGCCGCGTTCGTGCTGCCGTCGATCCAGCGCCTCGTCGAGAACCAGAAGCGCGTGCTGCCGACGCATTGCCGCATGCTCGTCCTCGCCCCGACGCGCGAACTCGCCAGCCAGATCGCCGACAGCGCCCGCGCTTACGGTCAGTTCAGCAAGCTGTCGGTCGCGACCGTGTTCGGCGGCACCAGCATCAACAAGAACCGCCAGGACCTGAGCCGCGGCATCGACATCCTCGTCGCCACGCCGGGCCGCCTGATCGACCTGGTCGAGCAGGGCATGTGCAACCTGTCGATGATCGAGATCCTGGTGCTAGACGAAGCCGACCAGATGATGGACCTCGGCTTCATCCATGCGCTCAAGAAGATCGTGCGGATGATCCCGCGCAAGCGCCAGACTTTGTTCTTCTCGGCGACGATGCCGGTCGCGATCCGCGAATTGGCCAACCAGTTCCTGCACGAGCCGAAGACGGTGTCGGTCGTTCCCGCATCGACCACTGCCGAGCGCGTCGATCAGTACGTCACCTTCGTCAATCAGGCCGAAAAGCAGGCGCTGCTGACGATCACGCTGCAGGATCCGACGATCAACCGGGCGCTGGTGTTCACGCGCACCAAGCATGGCGCCGACCGCGTCGTGAAGCTGCTGGCGGGCAACGGCATCCCGGCGAACGCGATCCACGGCAACAAGAGCCAGGGCCAGCGCGAGCGCGCGCTCGGCGAGTTCAAGGACGGCAAGACCAAGGTGCTGGTCGCCACCGACATCGCAGCGCGCGGCATCGACGTCTCGGGCGTCAGCCACGTCATCAACTTCGAACTGCCCAACGTGGCCGAGCAATACGTCCACCGCATCGGTCGGACGGCGCGGGCCGGCGCGAGCGGCATCGCGGTCGCCTTCTGCGCGGACGATGAGCGTCCGTACCTGAAGGACATCGAGAAGCTGACCCGCCAGAAGGTGACGGTGCAGCCGCTGCCGGAGAATTTCACGGGCCTGTCGAACGAGATCAAGGCGACCCGCGTGAAGGCGATCGGCGCCGATCCCGCACCGCGTGCGGACCTGCCGCGCGGCCAGCGTCAGCCGGCGCGCCCGCGGGCCACGCACGCGCCGACGGCGACGCGCAGCTATGCCAATGCGAGCCGCGGCGGCCAGCGCGGCGGCGGTGGCGGCGGCGGCGGTCGCGGCCGCTCGGGTGGCGGCGGCGGTGGTCGCGGCCAGGGCAGCGGCGCGGCGCGCTGAACCCCTCAACCCACGCGCGATAAAGCACGACAACCCGGGATGGCGCAGGCCATTCCGGGTTGCTTCGTATAAGGGGCAGGAAACCCGACGCTCCTCTCGCGCATTCCTCCTCGCGAAGGAGAGCCAACATGGACGTGTCCACCACTCCCATCGCCGAACGGATCGCGCGGGTCCTCGCCGGGCAGCGGATCAGCGCGAATGCGGGCGGCGATGTCGAAAGCGCCGGGGATCAGGTGGACAGCGCGTGGCGCGACTATCTGACCGACGCGCGGGCGGTGCTGCGCACGCTGCGCGAACCCGATCAGCGCATGGCGGCGGCAGGCGATCCTGCGATCTGGGAACGAATGGTTCTCGCCGCGATCGACGAGTCGAAGCCGCAGACGGTCGTGCTATAGTCCGGCCCATATCCGAAAGGGCCCGCGCATGTTCATGGAATTCCGCGACCAACCCCCGCCACCGCGCTGGGAGCCCGACCCGGTCCGTCCACGCCTGACGCCGCGGCAGCGACGCATCGTCGAGGGGATCGTCCTGTTCAATCTGCTGATGGCGCTATGCGCCCCATTGGCCGGCGCGACGCTGTTCGAAGAGTTCGTCGCGCTGATGCGGCAATGAGCCGGCTTATCGCCGGATATACCTGAAATACCAGACTTCGTGCCCTTTGCGGCGCGCCTTGCGCTCGTAGCGGGTTTCCGGCCAGTCGGCGGGGCGGGTCAGGAAATCGGCCGGCGCGTTGGCGGTCCAGCTGAAGTCGCGGCGTTGGTCCATGATCATCATCGACCAGCGGCAATAGGTCGGATCGTCGGTTCCGAGCCTAAATTCGCCGCCGGGTTTCAGCTTGGCGGCGATCGCGTCGAGCGGACCGTGGTTCATCATCCGCCGCTTGGCATGGCGTGCTTTCGGCCAGGGATCCGGGTGCAGCAGATAGACGCGCTGCAGGCTGGCGTCGGGCAGCCGCTCGATCACCTCCAGCGCATCGCCCATGTGCAACCGCACGTTGGTGAGGCCGCCGTCGCGAATGTGGGTCAGCGCGCCGACGACGCCGTTGAGAAAAGGTTCGCAGCCGATGAACCCGACGTCGGGCCGCGCCGCGGCCTGGCCGGCGAGATGTTCGCCCGCGCCGAAGCCGATCTCCAGCTCCAAGGGGCGCGTCGCCTCCGGTGCATCCCCGAACAGGACCTGCGCATCGAGCGGGCCGGTTTCGGGCACGCTGAGCGGCGCCAATGTATCCTCGACCAGCGCCGCCTGCCCCTGGCGCAGCTTGTGGCCCTGGCGTCGGCCGTACAGGCGGCGGATGGTGGCGGGATCGTTCATGGTGGCGCGCCGTAGAGCAGAAGAGGCCGCAGGGAAACGTCGCAATCGCCTGCGCCGCCTGGAGCAAAGCGATCGGCGGGCCGTTGGGCGCGGACATATGGCAGATCAGGCATCCGACAAAGACGACAACGACGACCTGAAGGCGGCCGATGCCAAGGATCTGCACCGCGCGGTGCGCGAGGAGGGCGAGGGCGAGCTGCGCCGCCCTGCCCGATCGTTGTTCTGGTCCGGCCTCGCCGCCGGGATCGCGATCAGCGTGTCGCTGCTGACCGAGGCCACCTTGCATGCGGCGCTGCCCGATGCGCCCTGGCGCGAACTGGTCACCGGGCTGGGCTACCCGATCGGCTTCCTGTGCGTGATCCTCGGCCGGATGCAGCTGTTCACCGAAAGCACGATCACCGCGATGCTGCCGCTGGTGACGCGGCCGTCGCGCTGGGCGCTGGGCAAGACGTTGCGCCTGTGGGGGATCGTGCTCGCCGCCAATCTGCTCGGCACCGCCATCGCGGGGCTGGCCATCGCCACCGGCGCGATCGGCAGCGACGCCATCCGCGACGCGGCGCTGACGATCTCCGCCGGGATCACCGACTTGTCGGCGGGTCGCACCTTCGTCAACGCGGTGCCGGCGGGCTTCATGATCGCCATCCTCGCCTGGTCGCTGCCCAATGCGCGCGAACAGAGCGTGCTGGTGATCGTCGCCTTCACCTATATCCTGACGATAGCGGGGTTCAGCCACTCCATCGTCGGATCGAGCGAGGCCTTTCTGCTGATGTTCGCCGGGCACACCGGTGTATGGCAGACGGTGTTCGGGCTGATCGCGCCGGCGGTGCTCGGCAATCTGCTGGGCGGTGCGGGCATTTTCGCGTTGCTCGCCCATGCCCAGGTGCGCGGCGAAATGCCGCAAGGAGACGATCGTTGAACAAGAAGGCCAAGAAGGCGGCGAAGAAGGTCGCACGCACGGATCGTGAGATCACCCATGATGCCGCCAGCCGGCGCCACACGATGCCGGTGCGCCTCGCCGCGTTCCTGGGCGAGGTGGCGGACCAGCCGCAGTTGATCACCGCATCGATCGGCACGATCGCGGCCGGCGTCATCGGCCGGCGGCCCGACCTGGTGCGGGGTGGCGCGCGCATGCTGGCGGCGCACCTGCTCGCGACGGCGGCGAAGAGTGCCATCAAGCATTCGATCGATCGCACCCGTCCGGCGAAGGCACTGGACGATGGCGCGCACCGCTTCGATCCGGGCGACAGCGACGATCATGACCTGAATTCATTCCCCTCCGGCCACACCGCAGGCGCGGTGGCGGTCGCCCGCGCGGCGGCGCGCGAGATCGACGGTATCGCCGCCCCCGCGGCGCTGAGCGCCGGCGCGATCGCCGCGATCCAGCCGGTGGCGGGCAACCACTATCTGTCCGACGTCATCGTCGGCGGTGCGATCGGCTGGGCGGCGGAGGCGATCGTCGATGCGGTGATCCGCCAGCTCACGCCCGAAAAAGAAGTCCGATCCGGTCTCACTTGAGAAATAACGGGAGCTGATTTACTTTAGCGTTACCTCAACGTGCGAGGGGAAGCGGGGAGGTGCAAGTGGACGAGAACGACAAAGCGGAACGCGAAAAGCGCAGCGCCGTCATCGTGCGGGCGGTGGTCACCACCCCGGGCCATGACGATGCGGAACGGCGCGTACGCAACCTGTCGCGGTCCGGCGCTTGTATCGACCATGGCGGCGAACTCGCGACGGGCATGACCGTGTTGCTGCAGATGGGTACGATCGTCGGCCTGCCCGCCTCTGTCATGTGGGTGACCGACACGCTCGCCGGTCTGCAATTCGCCGAACGCATCGATCTGGAGGAAGCCCGCAAGCCGCGCGGAACCGGCGCGGTGCCCAAGGCCGGCTGGATGGCGGACATCCAGCACGCCTACCGGCGCTGACCCGGAAATCATGAAAGAGCCCTCCTCCGTCGGGTGACGGAGAAGGGCTGATCCGATCAGTCGGACGTCCGGCGTGCGATCAGGCGACCGCCGCCTTCAGGCGGTCGACCAGATCGGTCTTTTCCCAGGTGAACAGGTCGCCTTCGGGCTGACGGCCGAAGTGCCCGTAAGCCGCCGACTTCACGTAGATCGGCGCATTGAGCTTCAGATGCTGGCGGATGCCCTTCGGCGTCAGGCGCACGAGCTGCGGCAGCACCTGTTCCAGCTTCGCTTCGTCCACCGTGCCGGTGCCATGCGTATCGACATAGACCGACAGCGGCTCGGCGATGCCGATCGCATAGGACAGCTGGATCGTGCAGCGCTTGGCGAGGCCCGCTGCGACGACGTTCTTGGCGAGGTAGCGCGCGACATAGGCGGCCGAACGATCGACCTTGGTCGGGTCCTTGCCGCTGAACGCGCCGCCACCGTGCGGAGCGGCACCGCCATAGGTGTCGACGATGATCTTGCGACCGGTAACGCCCGCGTCGCCATCGGGACCGCCGATTTCGAACGCGCCGGTCGGGTTGATGTAGACGGCGGTATCCGCCGTGACGAAGCCGTCGGGCAGCGTGCTGGTCAGGACGCCGGTGACGTAGTCGTGCAGTTCCTGATACTTGGCGGGATCGGCGTTCTGGCCCTGCAGGCAATAGCCGGCCTTGTGCTGGGTCGATACGACCAACGCCGTCGCGCGGACGGGCACGCCATTCTCATATTGCAGCGTCACCTGGCTCTTGGCGTCGGGCTCCAGGAACGGTGCCTTGCCGGAGTGACGGTCGGCCGCCATCGTCTCCAGGATCTTGTGGCTGTAATAGAGCGTGGCGGGCATCAGGCCGGGCGTCTCGTCGGTCGCGTAACCGAACATGATGCCCTGGTCGCCGGCGCCCTCGTCCTTGTTCGACCCTTCGTCGACGCCCATCGCGATTTCCGCCGACTGGCCGTGCAGGTTGTTCTGGAAGGTGAAGGTCTCCCAGTGGAAGCCCGACTGTTCGTAACCGATGCGCTTCACGGTCGCCCGGACCGCCGCCTCGATCTCGGCGAGCGCGCCATCCGCCCAGGCGTCGTTTTCGAAGACGCCCTTGCAGCGGATTTCCCCGGCAAGCACGACCAGGTTGGTGGTCGTCAGCGTCTCGCAGGCGATGCGCGCCTCGGGATCCTTGGACA
>CAYQPM010000011.1:0-37286 GCA_964419295.1 uncultured Stakelama sp.
CGGATCGCCGGTTGCGCATCACGCCTGCCGTCGAAGCGCTGGTGCTCGCGGTTGCCGTAGGCATCGGCGTCGTTACCTATTTGATCCTGGCTGGCGAGGCCGGTAGCGCGAAGGTGATATCACCGCCGCTCGTCGCCCTGCTGCTCGTCGCCAACCTGATGTCCGGCGTCACGTTGATGATGCTGATCGGTCGGCGGATCGCACAACGACGGGCGTCGCGATCGCAGGTCGGCGGTAACGGCCAGCTGCACGTTCGTCTGGTCTCGCTCTTCTCCGTCGTGGCGGCGGTGCCGCTGGTCCTCGTCAACATCTTCGCCTCGCTGCTGTTTCAATATGGCGTCGAATTCTGGTATTCGGACCGCGCGCGCGGGATGCTCGAGAATTCGACGGCGCTGCTTCAGATCAATTACAATCAGGAACTGTCCCGCATCGGTATCGAAGCAAAGACGATGAGCGAAGATCTCGTTGTCTATCTTCGTGACTATCCGATGGACAGCGACACGTTCGGGCAGGGCTTCGGCTATCAACTGTTGCGCCGGAACCTGTCGGAAGCGGCGATTTACGTGAAGGGCGATCCGCTGCCCGTCGCCTATGTCAATCCCTATGGCCGCAAGCTCGACAGGGTGGTCACGCCGGGGATGCTCGCGAAGATCGATGCGGGTGCGGGGCGTGTCGTGATCCAGGCGAAGGATCGCGCGGCGCTGCTGATGCCATTCCCCTCGGGGAAAAACGCCTATCTGTACGTCGCACGCGTCTTCGATCCGGATGTTGCGGCGCAATGGCGACGCGGCGAACAGCTGGTGGCGGATTATCGGGCGATGGAATTGCGGTCGCGCGTGCTGCAGCTTCGCTTCAACGCCGCGCTGCTGCTGATATCGCTGTTGATCGTCGCACTGGCGGTCTGGATCGCGCTGACCGTGGCGGATCGGCTGGTGCGACCCGTCGGCGAACTGGTCGATGCGGCGCGGCGGGTAGCCGCCGGCGACCTCTCGGCGCGAGTGCCCGATCCCCGCACCCGCGACGAGGTTGGCACGCTTGCCAATGCATTCAATCAGATGACCGGGCGGTTGCAGGAACAGAATAGCGCGCTCGTCACGGCCAACGATCAGCTCGACAACAGGCGCGCGCTGATCGAAGCCGTGATGGCCGGCGTGTCGGCCGGTGTGATCGCCGCGGCGGATGACGGGACGATCCGCATCGCGAACCGGTCCGCCACCGAACTGGTGGGCGCGGGGGTCGAGGGGCTGGTCGGTCGTCCGCTTGCCACCGTCTCTCCGGAACTGGGCGAACTCGTTCGTGGTCACGATCGCGAAGCCATCGTCCAGATGGCGCGGGGTAGCGAGCAGCGGACGCTCGCAGTGCGGATCGCGCGCACCGATGCCGGCCCGATCCTGACGTTCGACGACATCACGGAACAGCTGCTCGACCAGCGGCGGGCGGCCTGGTCCGACGTTGCGCGGCGGATCGCGCATGAGATCAAGAACCCGCTGACCCCCATCCAGCTTGCCGCCGAGCGGCTCCAGCGCCGCTATGGCAGCAAGGTCGATGCCGACGACACGACCTTCGCGCGCCTGACCGAAACCATCGTGCGGCAGGTCGGCGACCTGCGGCGGATGGTGGACGAATTCTCCTCCTTCGCGCGCATGCCAAAACCGGTGTTCCGCGAGGAATCCCTGGTCGATATCGCCCGCCAGTCGCTGTTCCTGCACGAGGTCGCGCATCCCGGCGTGCGGTTCGAACTCGATCACGGCATCCCTGCGCCGACGCTCGTCTGCGATCGCCGCCAGCTGGGCCAGGCATTCACGAACATCGTCAAGAACGCCGTCGAAGCGATTGAAAGCAAAGGCGGCGACGGTGGATCGGTGGCGATGGACGTGCGCCAGGACGGCGATCTGGCGGTGGTCGAGGTCGCGGATACCGGCATCGGCCTGCCGCCGGACCGCGACCGGATCGTCGAACCCTATGTGACGACGCGGGCACGGGGCACCGGGCTGGGCCTCGCGATCGTCAAGAAGATCGTCGAGGAGCATCACGGCGTCATGACGTTCGCGGACCGGGCAGGGGGAGGAACGGTGGTCCGCATGGCGTTCGACGCCGCGGCGCTCGCGGCGCTCGATCATGGCGCGGACCGGCCGGACGATACAGACGACGGCCGGTTGGCCGCACTCACACGCAATCGGAATTAGACAATGGCGCTCGACATCCTCGTCGTCGATGACGAACTCGACATTCGCGAACTCGTCGCCGGCGTTCTGGAAGACGAAGGGTATGAGACGCGTACGGCGGCGGACAGCGGCGCGGCGCTGGAGGCGATCGCCACCCGGCGGCCGTCGCTCGTCCTGCTCGACGTTTGGTTGCAGGGATCGCGTCTGGACGGCCTCGAGCTGCTCGACGAGATCAAGCGACGCGATCCGTCGATCCCGGTGCTGGTCATCTCGGGTCACGGCAACCTCGACACCGCGGTCGCCGCGATCCGTCGGGGGGCGAGCGACTTCATCGAAAAGCCGTTCGAGGCGGAGCGGTTGCTCCTGCTGGTGGCGCGGGCCACCGAGACGGAGCGGCTGCGCCGGGAGGTCGCCAGTCTGCGGGTCTCGGCGGGTCGGGAAAGCGACCTGACGGGCAGTTCCGGCTCGATCAACGGCGTGCGCGCCACGCTGAAACGGGTCGCCGCGACCGGCAGCCGCGTGCTGATCATGGGGCCGGCCGGGGTCGGCAAAGAGGTCGCGGCGCGCCTGCTCCACGGGTGGAGCAACCGGGTCCAGGCGCCATTCGTCATCGTCAGCGCCGCGCGCATGACGCCCGAACGGGTCGAAGAGGAGCTGTTCGGCGTGGAGGAGGGGGGCGACCTCGTCCGTCCCGGCCTGCTGGAACAGGCGCATGGCGGCACGCTGTTCCTCGACGAGATCGCCGACATGCCGGTGGCGACGCAGGCGCGCATCCTGCGCGTGCTGACCGACCAGAGCTTCAGCCGCATCGGCGGCACACGCATCGTCAAGGTCGACGTTCGGGTGGTGTCCGCCACCTCGCGCGAACTGACGCAGGAGATCGCCGAGGGCCGCTTTCGCGAAGACCTCTATTATCGCCTGAACGTCGTGCCGGTGCTGATCCCGGCGCTGGCGGAACGGCGCGAGGACATTCCGGCGCTGGTCGAACATTTCATGGCGCATTATGCGGTGGACCGTCGCGTTCCCACGCCCGAGATCGCCGCGGACGCGATGGTGGCGCTGCAATCCTATGACTGGCCGGGCAACGTCCGTCAGTTGCGCAACGTGGTCGAACGCACGATCATCCTCGCGCCCGGCGACCGGATCGGGCGGATCGACCTCGACCTGCTCCCCGCCGAGGTGCTCGGCGATCAGGGCGACCTGGGGAGCGGGGGGGGCGGTACGATCATGGGCGCACCCTTGCGCGAAGCGCGCGAGACGTTCGAACGCGAATATCTGCGCGTGCAGATCCGGCGCTTCTCCGGCAACATCAGCCGCACCGCGAGCTTCATCGGCATGGAACGGTCGGCGCTGCATCGCAAGCTGAAGCTGCTCGGCATCACCGACATGCGCGAGGATTGAGCGCTGGACGTTCGCAGCCATCGTACATAGATGGACGAAGCCACCCGCAGCGGGCGGCGACCCGACGCCGGGAAACGGCGCCATAGCGGGCAAACGGCTCGCCAAAAACAGAAAGGCTCGTCATGGCCGAAAAGCAAGGCTCTTTGCAGGACCTGTTCCTGAACGCCCTCCGCCGCTCGAAGACCCCGGTCACCATGTTCCTGGTCAAGGGCGTGAAGTTGCAGGGCATCGTCACCTGGTTCGACAATTTTTCGGTGCTTCTGCGCCGCGACGGCCAGTCCCAGCTCATCTACAAACATGCGATCTCCACGATCATGCCGTCGGGGCCGATGGACATCGCCGCGATCGTGGATTCGGTCGGAGAAGCGCAGCGCAAGCAGCCGTTGCTTCAGGAAATCTTCCTGAATGCGGTGCGCAAGTCCGAAGATTCGGTGACCATGTTCCTGATCAACGGCGTGATGCTGCAGGGCCAGATCGCCGGCTTCGACCTGTTCTGCATGCTGCTGCAGCGCGAGGGCATGGCGCAGCTGGTCTACAAACATGCCGTGTCGACGATCCAGCCGGCGCGTGCGCTGAACCTGGCCGACGAAGGCGAGACGGACGAATAGATCGTGAGCAACGGCTTCAATCGTGATCGTGACGAGTTCGCCCGCGGCGGTCGCGCGCTCGTCGTCCTGCCGGATCAGGGCGATGCGCATCGCGACGCGGAGGCGCGGCTGGAGGAAACGGCGGGGCTCGCCGCGGCGATCGGCCTCGTCGTCGCCGACAAGGTGGCGGTGCGGGTGAGGGCGCCCAAGGCGGCGACCCTGATGGGCAGCGGCCAGGTCGAACAGCTGGCGGTACAGGTGCGACAGAACGAAGCCGATCTGGTGGTGTTCGATGCCGCGCTGACGCCGATCCAGCAGCGCAATCTGGAGACCGCACTGGAAGCCAAGGTGATCGACCGCACCGGCCTGATCCTCGAAATCTTCGGCGAGCGTGCCGCCACCGCCGAGGGCCGCTTGCAGGTCGAGCTGGCGCATCTCGACTATCAGGCGGGACGGCTGGTCCGCAGCTGGACCCACCTGGAACGGCAAAGGGGCGGCTTCGGCTTTCTGGGCGGGCCGGGCGAAACCCAAATCGAAGCCGATCGCCGCCTGATCCGCGATCGCATGGCACGCCTGCGCCGCGAACTCGAACAGGTGAGCCGGACGCGCGGCCTGCATCGCGACCGCCGCCAGCGGGCGCCGTGGCCGATCATCGCACTGGTCGGCTACACCAACGCGGGCAAATCCACGCTGTTCAACCGCCTGACCGGCGCGCACGTGATGGCCGAGGATCTGCTGTTCGCGACGCTGGATCCGACGCTTCGCCAGATTTCGCTGCCGGGCATCGACAAGGCCATCCTGTCCGATACCGTCGGCTTCGTCTCCGACCTGCCGACGCAGCTGGTCGCCGCGTTCAAGGCGACACTGGAAGAGGTGGTGTCGGCCGACCTGCTGATCCACGTCCGCGACATCGCGCATCCCGAGACCGAGGCGCAGCGCACCGACGTCGAGGCGGTGCTGGGCGAACTCGGCGTGTCCGAGATGACGCCACGCTTCGAGGTGTGGAACAAGCTCGATCTGCTGGACGGCGAACGTCACGATGCGACGGCGGCGGAGGCAGAGCGCCGCGACGATGTGGTCGCCATCTCCGCGCTGAACGGGGAGGGCATCGATCACCTGATCGAGCAGGTCGCCGCCAAGCTGACCGCCGGTCACCGTCGCTACTGGATCACGCTGGACGCCGGCGATGGCGCCGGCGCGGCCTGGCTGCACGCGCATGGCGAAGTGCTGGGTCAGGTGAGCGAAGGACTTGAAACGCAGTACGAGGTTCGGCTCGCCGAACGCGATTACGAACGGTTCCTGCAACGCTGACGCTGCTAATTACCGGATCGCCTCGCTGCGCTTCGCCTCCAGCCAGAGGGCTTCCTTGTCGGCGAGTGAGAGCGCCGGGAAGGCGGACCCGGCCTGGCGCTCCATCGCACGGAAGCGACGTTCGAACTTGGCGTTGCCAGCCCGTAGCGCGGTCTCTGGATCTACTCCCAGGTGCCGGGCCCAGTTGACGACCGAGAACAGCAGATCGCCGACCTCTTCGGTGAGTTCGGCTGGCGGTGCTGACGCAACCTCGTCGATCTCTTCGAAGATCTTCGCACGCGAACCGTCGGCGTCGGGCCAGTCGAAGCCGGTGCGCGCAGCACGCTTCTGAAGCTTTTCGGCGCGCGCCAGCGCCGGCAGGCCCAAAGCGACGCCCGCGAGCGCGCTGTCGTCGGCGTCGCCCTGGCGTTCGGCGGCTTTCAGTTCCTCCCAGCCGGGACTCTGCGCCGCGTTGCCGAAGATGTGCGGGTGACGCCGTTCCATCTTGTCGCTGATCGCATCCACGACATCGGCGAAGGTGAAGACGCCGGCTTCCTCGGCGATCCGGCTGTGGAACACCACCTGGAGCAGCAGATCGCCGAGTTCGTCCTTGATGTCGGCGGCGTCGTCGCGGGCGATGGCGTCGGCAACCTCATAGGCTTCTTCGATCGTGTACGGTGCGATCGTCGCCCAGGTTTGCGCGATATCCCAGTCGCAGCCGCGATCCTTGTCGCGCAGCCGCGCCATGATCGCCAACAGGCGGGCGGTCACGGTTGTCCCCCCATCACGGCCGACGCTAGAGTGATAATATGCATTATGTAAAGTCCTGCGGATGATGCGGGGTAAGGATCAAGGTATTTCCCTCCACGCGCCACGACTTCAGCTTGGACAGGAAGTTCATGCCGAGCACGTCGGTATCCCCGAACGCCGGCGACACGACCACCGCCAGATCGCGCGCCGCGATATCGCCGAGCCGCAATTCCCGGACGCTCGCGGTCTGCGCGTTGATCTGGCCGTTGGCGGTATTGAGGATCATCGGAAACATGCTCTTGCGGACGTCGAGCGACGCTGCCTGCGCGGTGGCGACCGACAGCGCGGTGACCGTCGCGCCGCTGTCGACCAGCATCCGGCGCGGCACCCCGTCGACCGTCACGCGCGCCCAGAAATGGCCGTCGGCCGACATCCGGATGCGAGTTTCGCCGCCCGTGACATTCTGATCGTCGAGCTTCAACATCCGGGCCACGCGTTGCAGATACGGATCGAACTGCTCGCGTTGCCCGATGACGACCGTGACCACACCGATGATGACGATCCAGCTGGCGAGCGAAAGCAGGATGCGAACGAGCGGAACGCGCCGGGCGATCAAAGCCGAGATCGGCAGGATGAGCAGCAGCAGGTAGATGAGCGTGTGACTGCCCATATCGAAGGTCATAGCCTGTATTCTAATCCGTCGTAGCCGGGCTCCACGCCCGGCGGCAGATCGGCCACCAGCGTGGCATAATCCATACTATGGTCCATGTGTACGAACGCTGACCGGCGGGGTTGGAGTTCCCCGATCCATTGCAGCACGGTCGGCACGTCGGGATGGGTCGGATGCGGGGCATAACGCAGGGCATCGACGATCCAGAGGTCCAGCCCCGTGTACAGCGCGCGCATATCGGCGGTAAGTTCATGGAAGTCGGTGGCATAGCCAAGCGTCGCTTGCGGGGTGGAAAAGCGCAGCCCCGCAGACGTGATCCGGCCGTGCGGCTGATCGACCACGTCGATCGCGATGCCGCCGATCGTCAGGCGATCGGGGAGCTCCTGCGCCGCGACGGTGGGCGGATAGCCCTGTCGACCGGTGAACACATAGGCGAAGCGATCCTGCAATGCCGCCAGTGTCGCCGGACGGGCGAAGCCCGGCACCGGCCGCCCGAGCGCGTGGAAGATCTGACGAACGTCGTCGATGCCGTGGCAATGATCGGCGTGGTCGTGCGTCCATATGATCGCGTCGACCGACGCGATATCGGCCGCCAGCAACTGTTCCCGCATGTCGGGGCCGGTATCGACCAGGATGCGGGTGCCGTCATGCTCCACCAGCAGCGAGACGCGCGTGCGGCGGTTGCGCGGGTCACCGGGATCGCAGGCGCCCCAGTCGTTGCCGATCCGCGGTACGCCCGACGAGGTGCCGCAGCCGAGGATCCGGACCTTCACCGCACCGCCTTGTCGAACAACGTGAAGAAGTTATCGGCGGTTCGTGCCGCTAGCTCTTCGATCGGTTCACCCCGCAACTGCGCCAGGAACGCGGCGGTATCCGCGACGAACGCCGGCTCCCCCTGCTTGCCGCGGTTCGGAACCGGCGCGAGGAACGGCGCATCCGTTTCGATCAGCAGACGCCCGATCGGCAGTCGCGCCGCCGTATCCTGCAAATCCCGCGCGTTCTTGAACGTCACGATCCCGGAAATGGAGATGTAGAAGCCCAGCGCCAGCGCGGCGTCGGCGAACGCGCCGCTCGCGGTGAAGCAATGGATGACTCCGGTATAGGCCCCCTGCTCCATCTCATCACGCAGGATCGCCAGCGTGTCGTCCTCCGCATCGCGGGTGTGGACGATCAGCGGCAGTCCGGTGGCGCGACAGGCGGCGATATGGCTTCGAAAGCTCGCCTGCTGGCGGGCGCGGTCGGAGTGATCGTAGAAATAGTCGAGCCCGGATTCGCCGATGGCGACCACCCGTGGATCGGCGGACCGGTCGATCAGCTTCGCTGCATCCATGTGCGGATGCTGGTCCGCTTCATGCGGATGGATGCCGATCGATGCCCATACGTCCGCTTCGCGATGCGCGGTGGCGATTACCGCATCCCATTCGCTTTCGCGGGTTGAGATGTTGAGCATCGCGCCGACGCCGCGCGCGCGCGCGCGGTCGAGCACCGCGCCCTGCTGTTCGAACACGCCTTTGTAATTGAGGTGGCAATGGCTGTCCGCGAACATCACGCTTCGGCCACCACCGGCAGTTCGAGCCGCGGGAACACGGGCGACGGTGGTGCGATGACGAAGCCGGACGCAGCCTGGCGCGCGTACCAGCCATCGTCGTCGACCGCCGCATGGTCGCGCTCGGTGGCGCCGATCTGGTCGAGCATGCGGCCGGCGGATTCGGGCACGACCGGCAGAATGGCGATCCCGAGCATCCGGATCGCCCGGACCAACGTGCCGAGTACCGCGTGCATCCGCTCCGGGTCGGTCTTGCGCAGCGCCCAGGGCGCCTGTGCGTCGATATATTGGTTGCAGGCGAAGACGCCGCGCATCCATCCTTCGATGCCCTGGCTGAGCATCAGGTCGTCGAACGCGGTTTTGAAGCCGGCACAGGCGACGACGACCTCCTCGATCAGCATCGCGTCGGCGGGTTCGGCGCGCCCGGCATCGGGAAAGGCGCCGTCGAGGTTCTTGGCGATGAACGACAGCGTCCGCTGGGCGAGATTGCCGAAGCTGTTGGCGAGTTCGGCGTTCACGCGGGTGACGATCGCCTCCGCCGAATAGCTGCCATCCTGCCCGAAGCTGACTTCCCGCAACAGGAAGTAGCGTACGGCATCGACGCCGAACGCCGCGGTGAGTTCATCGGGGCTGACGACGTTGCCGACCGACTTCGACATCTTCTCCCCCCGGTGCAGCACGAAACCGTGCGCGAACACTTGTCTGGGGAGCGGCAGGTCGGCGGACATCAGGAAGGCGGGCCAATAGACCGCGTGGAACCGGGTGATATCCTTGCCGATCAGGTGCAGGTCGGCAGGCCAGTACCGCGCCATGCTCGCCGCATCGTCGGGATAGCCCGCCCCGGTCAGATAATTGGTCAGCGCATCGACCCAGACGTACATGACATGGCCCGCGCTGTCCGGCACGGGCACGCCCCAGTCGAAGCTCGTCCGCGATACCGACAGGTCCGACAGGCCGCCCTCGACGAAGCGCATCACCTCGTTACGGCGCGCTTCGGGGCGGATGAAGTCGGGGTTGGCGGCGAAGAAATCGAGCAGCGGTTGCTGGTATTTCGACAGGCGGAAGAACCACGTCTCTTCCGCGGTCCAGTCGACCGGCGTCCCCTGCGGCGACAGGCGCTGCCCCCCTTCCCCGTCGATCAGTTCCTTTTCGTCGTAGAACGCCTCGTCCCGCACCGAATACCAGCCCTCGTACCGGTCGAGGTACAGGTCGCCCTTGTCGCGCATCGCCTGCCAGATCGCCTGGCTGGCGGCATAATGCGCCGGCTCCACGGTGCGGATAAAACGATCGTAGGAGATGTTCAGAGTATCCGCCATCTCGCTAAAATGAGATGACATCTCGTCTGCGAAGGCGCGCACTTCGACCCCGCGCGCGCGGGCGGTCTGCGCCATCTTCAGCCCGTGTTCGTCGGTGCCGGTCTGGAAGCGGACATCGCGTCCGGCCTGCCGCTGGAACCGGGCGATCGCGTCGGCGGCGATCATCTCATAGGCGTGGCCGATATGCGGGCGCCCGTTCGGATAGTGGATCGCGGTCGTGATGTAATAAGGATCGGCCATCGCCGCCTCCTAGTCGATCGCTCGCACGAGGTGAAGCGGCTCAGCGCAGCGTCGCGACGATCGCCGCCATCTCGAACACCGTCGCCTGCGCGTCGAGGGAGAGACCGAGCGCCGCCCCGGCGAGATCGCGCGCCGCGGCCTGCGCGTCGAGCGCGGTCTTCAGCCCGGCACCCGATCGTTGCCGGGCCTCGCGGGCGATCATGGCTGGGACCCGGTCGAGAAAGGCTTCGTAGCGCGCGGCATTGCCCTTCCCCGCCAGTGCCTTGGCAAGCGTCGCGCGACGAGCGTTCGTCGGATCGCCATCGCCGGCGATCGCCGCGATCGCGCTGTCGAGACCCGCTATGTCGAGCCCTGCATAGCGCACCGCGCGGCCGGGCGCGCCTTCACCCGTGCGCACCAGCGCCGCCACCTCCGCCTCGTCCGCTTGCGGCAGGATCGCCTGCACGGCGCCGCGCATGTCGCCATCGTCGAGCGCGGTGAAGCGCAGGACCCGGCAGCGCGAGCGGATCGTCGGCAGCAGCCGGCCGGGCGCGTGACTGACCAGCAGGAAGATCGTGCCGACCGGCGGCTCCTCGAGGTTTTTGAGCAGCGCATTGGCGCCGTTGCGTTCCAGGTCGTCGGCCGCGTCGATCACGACGACACGGCGTGCGCCCATCGACGGCGTCGTCGCGAACATCGGCTGGAGCGCGCGGACCTGCGCGATCGTGATGCTGCGCGCGATATCCTGGTCCGGCTTGTCCGCATCCTTCGGCAGGCGCTGCATGATGCGCAGGTCGGGATGCGAGCCGGCATCGACCAGCGCCCGCGTCGGATGGCCTTCGGGCACGAAGAGGCCGGGCGCATCGACGCCCGCCGCGCTCGCCTCCGCCAGCATCCGCAGCGCGGCAGCACGGGCGAAGGTCGCCTTGCCGACACCCTCGGGCCCGACCAGCAGCCACGCATGGTGCAGCGATCCGCTGCGCAGCGCGGCGAGGAAGGCGGCATGGGCCGCGGCGTTGCCGAACAGTCCGGTCACCGGCGCACGGCGGCCGTCGTCACCGCTTCCGATCGACGCAAGGTCAACCGAACAGCGACGTGAGCCCCGCCCAGGCGCGGCCGAAGAACCCCGCCTCGCCAACATCCGCCGCCGCGACCAGCGGCAGGCGCTGTTCGGGCATTTCGGGCGATTTCACGACCAGATCGGCGATATGCTGTCCCGCCTTGATCGGCGCGCGCACCGGACCTTCGTAGACGACCTTGGCGCTCATCTGCGGCACCGCGCCGGCGGGCAGCGTGACCGTCAGCTGCTTCGGCGCGACGAGGCCGACGCTGCTCGCGCTGCCCATCTGTACCTCGGCCGTGCTCACCTGCTTGCCCTGTGCGACGACCGGCTTCGCCTGCCATGCGCGAAAGCCCCAATCCATGAAGCGGACCGATTCCTCGGCGCGGCCCTTGAACGAATCGAGGCCGGCGACGACCATCACCAATCGACGGCCGTTCTGCTCCGCCGACCCGGTGAAGCCATAGCCCGCCTCGTCGGTATGCCCGGTCTTCAGGCCGTCGGCGCCGGCGACGCGGCCGAGCAGCGGGTCGCGGTTGGCCTGCGTGATATCGGCCCCTGCCCCGAGCGTCTTGCCCCAGGTGAAATTCGGCAGCGAATAGAAGCGCTTGTAGAGATCCGGGAAATCCTTGATCGTCGCCGACGCCAGATGGGCGAGATCGCGCGCGGTGACGAAGGTGACGCCATTGTCGGGCCAGCCGTTCGACGTGCCGAAATGGCTGTTGGTCAGGCCCAGCTTCTGCGCCTGCTGGTTCATCCGTTCGGTAAAGGTCTGCTCGGTGCCCGAGATGCCTTCCGCCAGGACGACGCAGGCGTCGTTGCCCGACAGCGTCACGATGCCCTTCAGCAGATTTTCGACGCTGACGTTCTCGCCCGTCGACAGGAACATCGTCGAGCCCGCGGCCGGGCCGTGCCAGCGCTGCCAGGTTTCCGGCCGCACCTGGAACGTCTGGTCGAGCTTCAGCTCGCCCTTCTTGATCATGTCGAACGCGACATAGACCGTCATCATCTTCGCCATCGACGCCGGCGGCATCCGGCGATCGGCATCGCGCTGGTACAGCACGGCACCCGACGACAGATCCTCCATATAGGCGATCGGTGCAGTACCCTGGAACTGCGGCGCGGCGGCCACCGACGGCATGGCGAGGGCGGCGATGGCGAACGGGGCGGCGATCAGCTTGTTCATGACGTCGTCTATGACTTTCCGGGACTTGGACTGGGATATTCGTCGGGCATAGCGCCGCCTGCGCGCGGCGTCAGCCCTCAACCGCATCGGCGAGCAGGCCGACCGACAGCGCGTAGAAGTTCGAGCAATTATAATCGAGGATCACCCGGTAATTGCCCGTCAGCAGATAGGCGGTGGCGTTGGGGCCATCGGGTTCGATCAGCGTCGCCTGCACGCTATCCGCCGGCCACCCCCTGCCCTGCGGCACCAGCCCCATCGCTCGCCATTCCGCCATCGACCGCCAGCGGCTGTGGCGGTCGAACACCCGCGGGCAGCGCGGCGACACCAGCCGCGTGGTGAGCCCCGAGCGGTCGAGCGTCGCGGGCACGCGCACCGCCAGCCCCCATGGCTGCCCGGGCCGCCAGCCGGCGTTGGCGAAATAATTGCCGATCGACGCCAGCGTGTCGGCCGGGCTCGTCCAGATATCCGCGCGGCCGTCGCCGTCGCCGTCGCGCGCGAGCCGCAGATACACCGAGGGCAGGAACTGCGGATTGCCGGTCGCACCGGCCCAGCTGCCCTTCAGCTGTTCGCGCGGAATGCCGCGATCCAGGATCTTCAGCCCGGCGATGAATTCGTCGGCGAACAGGCTGCGTCGCCGCCCCTCATAAGCGAGGCTCGCCAAGCTGCGGAGCAGATCGAAGTTGCCGGTATAGGCACCGTAGTTCGTCTCGTGGCCCCAAATGGCGACCATAATCGATTCGGGTACGCCGGTTTCCTGCTCCACCCGCGCCAGCCGGGCGCGCTGCGCCTGATAGGTGGCACGCCCGCGGCCGATCCGGGCGGCATCGACATGGCTGTTGCGATAGGGCGCGAACGGCGGCGTCGCCGTACTGCCGGGATTGCCCGGTTGCGCGCGATCCAGCTCGATCGTCCGTTCGCTGAGCGTCAGCGTTGGGAATACCGCATCGGCGGTCCGCTGCGTCACGCCGGCGGCGAGCGCCTGCTGGCGCAGCGTCACGAGATAGCTCTGAAAGCCCTGTTCGTCCTGCGCCGAGGCCGGACCCGCCGAGGCGAGCGCCAGCGTCATCGCCAGAATGCCGGCCTGCAGCCCGCGCGTCGTTCGTTGCCCCCACATGGAATCGTGGTGCCACACGCCGGGGGTCAGGTGAACCTCTTATCGTCGCAGGGCTTGCACGGGCAGCCGCGCTCCGCCTATTCGGGGCGCACCACGGAGAGATGGCCGAGTGGTTTAAGGCAGCGGTCTTGAAAACCGCCGTAGGTGGAAGCCTACCGTGGGTTCGAATCCCACTCTCTCCGCCAGCCCCGCCGATTATCCGCCATGGTCCGATATTTTGCGCGATAGCTACGCAAAGCCCGCCGGTGGCCGCATGTCGCATCGGGTTTCGAAGACCTGTCCATCAGCAGTAGCGCCTGAGATCTCTATTCCGCATCGGCGGCTCCCGCCCAATTCCAGACATCTCCAAAGAATGATAAACGGGTTCAATGGGTGTGGTCATATTCTTGTTGTCTATGGCGCTGACGGCAGCTTCCTCCGAGATGAAGGCGCCGACTGGTATCGGCGACCAGCTACCGTCGGGATACGAAGTAATCGCCAGCGCCCGTGTTGAACCGGAACAAGCGCGAAGACGATTTGTGATCGTGGCACTCGCTCGCAAAAACGAGGATCAACTCCGTCAGAGCGGAAGAGGGGCGCCGGCACGCCCTTTGCTCATATTCGAACAAAGAAGCGGTCGTTTCATCCTCGTGGCCCGCAACGACAGCATCGTCATGCCGGCAGATCAAGGCGGACAGTGCGATCCCTTTCTCGATGGCGATGCGAAGATCGCTTCCAAACGGCGTTACTTCACTGTCGAAAATGGCGTCGCCTGCGGCCAGCATTGGACCGACTACATCACCTTCCGGCTGGACGACCGCACCGGGGGTTTCATCTTTGACAACGAGCGGCAGGAGGACTGGGAATTCAATCCGAGCAACAATCCCGATGCCGAGGCGCTGGTGCGCGTGGGGCCGCAGCGCGTGATCCGCGAACGCGCCGGGCACAAAACCACTTTTGCCAACTGGACGCCGAAGCGCTGATCGAGGAGGCCGTGTAGCTTATGGTGATTTCCGCGTCTGGATAGCGCTGGTCTGCGGTCTGTCCCGGCCTCACACCGCGTGTCGATGCGAAACCATGCGGCATCAAAGGGCTATAGCGTAAACGTAGTGCTCATCCGGGTCTGGCGCGGCCCGCCACCGCCCCGCCCGCGCCGGCGGCACCCGGACCGAAGCATGTCGATCCGGGTGGTCCGTCGGCGCTACTTCGCCGCCGTTTGCGGGGTCGCGGGACCCATCAGCTTCTGTGCGAAATAGGTCATCTGCAACGCCTGTAGCCGGGCGCCCTGTTCGATGTCGGCGTCGCCCGAATGGCCGCCCGCGGTGTCTTCGTAGAAGAGGTAGGGCAGGCCGTATTCCTTCAGCCGCGCGGCGAACTTGCGGGCGTGTTGCGGGCCGACGCGATCGTCCTTGGTGGTCGTCCAGATATAGGGTTCCGGATAGGCGACGCCCTTCCTGATGTTCTGATAGGGCGAGATCGTCTGGAGGAACGCCTTTTCGGCCGGCACCGTGACCGAGCCATATTCGTCGACCCAGGATGCGCCCGCCGCAATCTGTTCGTAGCGGATCATGTCGAGCAGCGGCACCTGGATGGTCACCGCCTTCCACAGGTCGGGATGCTGGTTGAATTCGACGCCCATCAGCAGACCGCCGTTGGAGCCGCCGTAGATGCCGAGCGTCTGCGGGCTGGTCAGCTTGCGCGTGAACAGGTCCTTCGCGACGCTGGCGAAATCGTCGTAGATCACCTGCCGCTTGGTCTTGCGACCGGCGTCGTGCCAAGCCGGCCCGAATTCGCCGCCGCCACGGATGTTCGCGAGAACGTAGCTGCCGCCGCGCTCCAGCCACAGCTTGCCGGTCGATGCCGAATAGCCCGGCAACATCGGCACCTCGAAACCGCCGTACGCGGTCATGATCGTCGGCGTCGTGCCGTCCAGCGCGATCCCCTTCTTGTGGACGACGAAATACGGCACCTTCGTGCCGTCGGTGGAGGTCGCCTCATGCTGCTCGACGACGAGGTTGCTCGCGTCGAACTTCGCCGGCAGCGTCTTGATCGGCCGCGCCGCGCTCGCATTCGCGGCGTCGAGCGGCAGCAGCGTCGTCGGCGTCAGGAAGCCGGTGACGGTGACATAGGCGTGGTCGCTCTTGTCGTCGGCGCTCGCCACGCCAAGCGAGGCATTGTCGGGCAGCGCGACGGCGCGCGCGGTCCAGCCGCTCCTGCCCGGCGTATAGACGGCCGCGCGGCCGCGGACGTTATCGTTGTAGACGAGGACGACATGGTCCTTCGTGGTCACCACCTGGTCGATCGACTGGCGTGGGGTCGGCGAGAAGACCAGCACCGGCTTGATCGCATTGGCGGTCACCTGTGCCAGCGGTGCGGCCGCGAGCGCACCCGCAGGGATCGTGCCCCAGGGATCGCTCGTCTGGAATAGCACCTGCCCCGCGACCATGCCGGTCGGGGACGTGCGTGCCGGGATGTCGAGCTTCGTCGTTCCCTCGGGCGTCCAGACATGCGTCTCACCGCCGAAGAAGGTGATACGCCGTTCGATCGCGACCAGCCGGTTGCCCTGCCCGTCGGTGATCACGCCGGCATAGGTGCCGAGCTGGTCGGTGGCCGCGCCGCGGAAGATCTCCTTCGCCGCGTCGAGCGGCTGACCACGCTTCACCAGCTTGACCACGAACGGATAGCTCGACGCGGTCATCGTGCCCTCGCCCCAGTCGCGGCTGAGCAGCAACGTATCCTTGTCGAGCCACGCCGCGCCCTGCTTGGATTTGGACAGCGCGAAGCCGCCGGGCACGAACCGGCCGGTCTGCAGATCGAATTCGCGATAGCTGATCGCGTCCTCGCCGCCTTCGGACAGCGCGACCAGGCAGAGGCGTTCGTCGGGCTGGAGGCAGGACGCCCCCTTCCACACCCACTTCTTGCCCTCCGCCTTCGACAGCGCGTCGAGGTCGAGCACGGTGGTCCATTGCGGCTGCGGCGCGGCATAGCCGGCCTCCGTCGTCCAGCGCCAGATACCCTGCGGATGATCGGCATCGCGCCAGAAATTGTAGATGCGCCCGAACAGCTGGTTGGGCATCGGAATGCGATCCTTCGCCGATGCGATCGCCAGGGCCTCCGCATAGAAGGTGCGGTAGCGCGGATCGTTCTGCAAGCGCGGCAGCGTGCGGGCATTCTCGGCCTCGACCCAGGCAAGCGGTTTGGCGCCGTCCTTGTCCTCGAGCCACAGGTAGGGATCGGCGGCGTCGGTCGACGGCGCGGCGGCAGGTGTGTTCGTCATGCGCGTCACTTGGGCGGCCGCGGGCGCGGCGGCAAGGAGCGTCGAGGCGAGCAGCAGGCTACGAAGGATCATCGGTGGCATATCTCCCAGCATTGCCCGCGATCTTGCAGGGCAAAGCGGCGCGGCGCAATGCGCCACGCGCATGGGTCCTTTGCGCGGCACCGGCGTTACACCTCGCCGCGACGTTGCGCTGATCGAGTATAGCCATGACCGACGGACTGCCCCTTCCCCGCCGCTACGTCGCGATCGGCGCGATCTCCGCCGGAACGGCGCTGGTGATCATCGACGGCGGCATCGCCACCGTCGCGCTGCCGACGATCGCGCGCGACCTGCACGTCGGCAACAGTGCCGTGGTCGCGGTGGTGACCGTCTATCAATTGATCCTCGCCATGATGATCCTGCCGTTCGCCGGACTCGGCGACAAGTTCGGGCTGAAGCGCACCTACCAGTTCGGGCAGCTGGTGTTCACCGTCGCGACGATGCTCTGCTTCTTCGCCAAGAGCCTGCCGTTCCTGCTCGTCGTCCGCGCAGCACAAGCGCTGGGCGCGGCGGCGGCGCTCAGCGTCTCGTCCGCGCTGATCCGATCGATCTATCCTGCCAAACAGCTCGGGCGTGGGCTGGGGATCAACTCGGTCGTCGTGTCGAGCTCCGCGGCGCTTGCCCCTACGCTGGGCGGATTGGTGCTGGGCGTCGCGCCCTGGCCCTGGGTGTTCGCCAGCGCCGTGCCATTCGCGATCCTGAGCCTGGTCCTCGGCCGCGCGCTTCCGGCGCCGCAGCCGCGGGACGAGCCGTTCGACGTGCTGGGTGCGGTGATGTGCGCGAGCATGATCGGCCTGGTCATATCGGGTGCGGAAAGCGCGGTGCACGGGGACAGCCCGGTGGTGTCGGCGGCGATCGTCGCGCTGGGCGCCGGCATCGGCTGGTTCTTCATTCGCCGGGAGCGCGGCGAGGCCAAGCCCATCCTGCCGATCGATCTGCTCGCCAAGCCCGTCATCGCGCTGTCCGCGATCGGCGCCTATACCGCATTCACCGCATCGATGACGCTCCTGTTGTCGACGCCGTTCCGACTCCAGCACGGCTTCGGCTTCAGCGCGGCGGAGGTGGGTGCGGCGATCGCGCCCTGGCCGCTGACCAACATGATCGTCGCACCGCTGGCGGGCTGGCTGTCCGACCGGGTGCCGGCGGGCGTGCTGGGCGGGATCGGCATGGCGGTGTCGATCGTCGCGCTGCTGCTCATCGCGCTGCTGCCGGTGGACGCGAGCTATTTCGATATCGCCTGGCGGATGGCGCTGTGCGGATCGGGCTTCGGGCTGTTCCTGCCGCCCAACGCCCGCCTGATCATCGGGTCGGCGCCGCGGGAGCGGGCAGCGGCGGCCGGCGGGCTGGTCGGCACGGTCCGGCTCGTCGGGCAGACGACGGGCGCGACGCTGGTCGCGGCGCTGCTCGCGACGGGAGTCGGCGCAGGGCCGACGCCGCCGCTGGTCGCTGCCGGACTGGCGCTGGTCGCCGGATTGTGCAGCCTCGCCCGCCTGCGCCCCTCCATCCGCAATCCGCGCAGCGACGAGGCGGAGGACGAACAGCCGGGAACGCAGGTGCCGCGCTGATCGAGGGCGACCGAGGCGGCGGCACCGCTGCGGTCGTCCCAGGTCGTCGGCCTTCTAGAACACCGCCTTCGCCTGCGCCTCGCCCATCATCTGCTGGCGGACCAGCGGGATGGCCGGGCCGCCGTAGCTCAGGAACTGGTCGTGGAACGCTTTCCACGCCTTGCGTCCGCCACGCGACGCGGTCCAGTCGTCGCGCAGCTTGCGGATCATCAGCTTGCCCATGGTGTAGTTGAGGTACGCCGGGTCGTAGGTGCCGCGCGCCGCCTGCTGCCGCGAATTGCCTTCGTCCTGATAGCATTGCTCGCGGAACATCTTGAGGCTTTGTTCTTGCGTCATCCCCTGCGCATGCAGGCCGATCGCGGACAGGAAGCGACAATCGCGCAGCAGCGCATTGCTGATCTGGCCGACATGCGTCTCCGGGTCGCCGGCGCCGAGGCCGGCGTCCCACATCATCTCCTCGGCATAATGCGCCCAGCCCTCCGCAAAGGCATAGCCGACGAAGATCCGGCCGAACATCGATTTGGACCGATTGGCGTGGAGGAACTGGAGGAAGTGCCCGGGCATGACCTCATGCACCGAAGTGAACAACAGGTCTTTCTTGCCCGGGACGAAGGCGTCCTGCGTCTTCTTGTCCCACGCCGGGTCGGGCGGCGAGATGTAATAGACCGACGGGATGTTCTTCTCATACGGGCCGGCGGGATCGATATAGGCGGAATTCTGCCGGTTGTAGGGCGGGCTCTCCTCGACTTTCGCTTCTTCCGTGCCGGGGATGGTGACGAGGTCCTTGGCGACGACGAACGCGCGCAGCGTGGGGATCTGGCGCCGTGCCTCGGCGACCGGTCCGTCGGCGGACTTGTTCGCGTTCATCTTGTCGATGCATTCGGGGATCGTCCTCCCCTTCGCGAACAGCGCGCAGGCCGCGGTCAGGGCGTCCTGGTTGCGCTTGAGGTCGGCGCGTCCCGCCGCTTCCAGCGTCGCGAGCGGGGTATCGACGCCTTCGGTGGCGAGGATCATGCGCTGGAAGCGATCCGCGCCGAGCGCGAAGTCGCCGGTCGCGCTCGCGCGCTGCCCGGCGAGCCACGTGCCGAGGTCGCGCACCGATCCGCTCGCCGCCGCGGCGGCCTTGGCCAATTGGTCCTGCAGCGCGGGATCCGCCACGTCGGCGAACGCCTTCTTGGCGTCGCCCACGTAATAGTCCGCGAAGCCGTTGAAGCCGGCAACGCCGTAATCGACGAACGAACGCGGCATCGGCGTCTTCAGGTTGGCGCGAATGTTCTGCGCCGCCGCGGGCACGCGTTGCAGGAAGGCGATCAGCGCCTTCATCCGCGTCGGCGCGTCGGCGTAGGGTCGCGCGATATAG
This sequence comes from uncultured Stakelama sp., assembly GCA_964419295.1. Taxonomy (GTDB): domain Bacteria; phylum Pseudomonadota; class Alphaproteobacteria; order Sphingomonadales; family Sphingomonadaceae; genus Sphingomonas. Next base: position 19,525 of record CAYQPM010000011.1, read on the forward strand.
ACGTTGGGATCGAGCCCGCCGCCGACATAATAGGCCGGGTTGGTGTGCGGCTGATCGGCGTCGTCGAGCCAGAACAGCTTCCCCTCCGCAACGCGGATCAGATAGTCGCGTTCGAACCGTTCGTCGGGGGCAAGGTCGCCGTCGCCGAACGCGCGCGCGCGATCGATCGACTGGTGCAGATATTCGGACTGTCGCTTCAGCCCCGCCGCGCTCCAGTCGGGCAATTGGCCATCGAAGTCGTGGCGACCCTGATACACCGCATTGGCGGGGTCCAGCTTGAACCAGCCTTCGACGAAACCGTCGCGAAAGCGGGCAAAATCGCTCGCCGCCTTCGGGGCGGCGATCGGTGCGACCTCGTTCGACACCGCAGGCTTGCTCTGCGAACAGCCCGCGGTCGCGATGGCCAGCAGCGATGCCGCCAGGATGATACGCATTCAGCAACTCCCCGATTCGTGATCGTCGGCGATGCTGACAGCGACCAGGCGCGAGCGCCAGCCCCGGCAAAGCGCGGGCGACGCGGAACGGCGGGCGCACGACCTCGTTGGTCCCGCAGACGCCAGAGGACGATACCATGCCTTATATCAAGACGCGCGACGGCACCGACATCTATGTCAAGGATTGGGGATCGGGCCGTCCCGTCATCCTCCTGCACGGCTGGCCCCTGTCGGCCGACAGCTGGGATCCGCAGATGATGGCGCTCGCCGACGCCGGGTTTCGCGCGATCGCCTATGACCGGCGCGGGTTCGGCCGGTCTGGCCAGCCGTGGGACGGTTACGACTATGACACGCTCGCCGACGACCTTGCCGACGTCATGGCGGCAACGGGAGCCGATGGCGATGCGGCAATCGTCGGATTCTCGATGGGCGGCGGCGAGGTCGCGCGGTACATGAGCCGGCACGCCGGCAAGGGCGTGATCGCCGCCGGGCTGATCGCGTCCGTAGTGCCGTACATGCTGCGGACCGACGACAATCCCCATGGCACGCCCGAGGCGAAGCTCGCCGAGATCGGCGAGAACATCCAGAAGGACCGTGCCCATTTCTTCCGCGACACGTTCTTCAAGCAGTTCTTCGGGGTTGGCGTGATCAGCCACCCGGTCAGCGACGACATCCTCGACTGGGCGACCGCGACCGCGATGCAGGCCGGGTTGAAGCCGACCCTCGCCTGCGCGCAGGCGTTCGGCCATACCGACTTCCGCCCGGACCTCGCCGCCTTCACCGTGCCGACGCTCATCATCCACGGCACCGCGGACCAGACGGTGCCGATCGACGCTGCCGGCCGCGCCGCGTCCGTCGGGATCGCGAACAGCCAGCTGGTCGAATATGACGGCGCACCCCACGGCCTGTTCGCCACCCATGGTGATCGCCTGACCAACGACCTGCTCACCTTCCTCGGGCGTTAGCTGCACGCGGGCCGGCAGCCGCTGGTATCCGGCCCGCGGCTTGGCTAACCAGTGCACCGGGCGCGGGGCGTGCCCGGTGTTGCAGTCGAGGATGCGTGATGACCGATCCAGAAATCTATCCGATCAGCGGCGATTGGACCAATGCCAGCCTGAATGCGAAAAGCTATGCCGAGCTGTACGAGGCAGCGGCGAGCAATCCCGGCGGCTTCTGGCTCGACCAGGCGATCAAGCGCCTCGACTGGATCAAGCAGCCGACGATCGCCGGCGACTGGTCGTTCGCCGAACCCGATTTCCACATCGAATGGTTCGCCGACGGCAGCCTCAACGTCGCGGCCAACTGCCTCGACCGTCATCTCGCCAAGCATGGCGATACGGTCGCGATCATCTGGGAGCCGGACGAGCCGGGTGAAGACGCCCGCCATATCACGTACCGCGCATTGCATGCGGAGGTCTGCCGCTTCGCCAACGTGCTGAAGGCGCAGGGTGTCGCCAAGGGCGATCGCGTCACGCTGTACATGCCGATGATCCCCGAGGCCGCCTATGCGGCGCTCGCCTGCGCACGGATCGGCGCAATCCATTCGGTGGTGTTCGGCGGATTTTCCGCCGATGCGCTCGCCGGCCGGATCGAGGATTGCGGGTCCAAGATCGTCATCACCGCCGACGAGGGACGCCGTGGCGGCAAGCGGATCAAGCTGAAGGCCTGCGTCGACGAAGCCGCCGCGCGCGCTCCGACGCTGGAACGGGTGGTCGTCGTGAAGGCGACCGGTGCGGACGTGGCGATGACCGAACGCGACGTCTGGTATCACGAGGCCGCGGCGCAGGTCGGCACCGATTGTCCGCCCGAGACGATGGCGGCGGAGGATCCACTGTTCATCCTCTACACCAGCGGGTCGACGGGCAAGCCGAAGGGCGTGCTGCACACCTCCGCCGGCTACCTCCTCTGGGCGGACTTCACCTTCAAGATCGCGTTCGACTACAAGCCGGGCCAGGTCTTCTGGTGCGCCGCCGATATCGGCTGGGTCACCGGGCACACCTATATCCTCTACGGGCCGCTTTCGAACGGCGCGACCACGCTGATGTTCGAAGGGCTGCCGACCTGGCCGGACGCAAGCCGCATCTGGCAGGTGGTCGACCGGCATAAGGTCCATACGCTGTTCACCGCACCCACGGCACTGCGCGCGCTGATGAAGGAGGGCGACGCTTTCGTTCACAAAACCGACCGGTCGTCGCTGAAGCTGCTGGGTTCGGTCGGCGAACCGATCAATCCGGAGGCGTGGCGCTGGTATCACGGCGTGGTCGGCGGCGGGCGCGCACCGATCGTCGATGCGTGGTGGCAGACGGAGACGGGCGGCATCATGATCGCCCCCCTGCCCGGCGCCGTGCCGATGAAGCCCGGTTCGGCGGCGAAGCCGTTGCCCGGCGTCCAGCCGCAACTGGTCGACGACAAGGGCACGCCCCTGGTCGGGCCGGCGCAGGGCAATCTGTGCATCACGCAAAGCTGGCCCGGCCAGATGCGCGGCGTCTGGGCGGACCCGGACCGGTTCTTCCAGACCTATTTCACCACATACAAGGGCAGCTATTTCACCGGCGACGGCTGCCGCCGGGACGATGACGGCTATTACTGGATCACCGGGCGCGTCGACGACGTCATCAACGTGTCCGGCCATCGCATGGGCACCGCCGAGGTCGAAAGCGCGCTGGTGCTGCACGAGGCGGTCGCGGAGGCCGCCGTCGTCGGCATGCCGCACGACGTCAAGGGTCAGGGCATCTATGCCTATGTCACGCTCAACGCCGGACGCGACGGATCGGACGACCTGCGCAAGGCGCTGATCGCATGGGTGCGCCAGGAGATCGGGCCGATCGCGACGCCGGACAAGCTGCAATTCGCGCCTGCCCTGCCCAAGACGCGTTCGGGCAAGATCATGCGCCGCATCCTGCGCAAGATCGCCGAGGGCGACGTGACCAGCCTGGGCGATACGTCGACGCTGGCGGACCCGGCGGTGGTCGAGGACCTGGTCGCAAACCGGGTGACGTGAACCGGCTGACGTAAACCGGCCCGTCGAAGCGCCGGATGCGGACGGCACGCATCGTCTGCTAGCGCGCGCCCTCGTCGACGTCCGGCGCGTCTTCGGCATCGGCGACCCCGCGGTCCAGCGCCGCCTCGTCGCGCGCCAGCGCTTCCGCGTCTTGGGCGAAGATCCCGAAGCGCGCCGCGACGTCGGGGGCGTAGCGCAACAGATCCGGTCGCAGCTTCAGCAGACTCACGTCCTTCGCCTTGCCCTCCATCATCACGTCGAACACCAGCCCGTCGGCCATCCGCATGAAGGTCGCAAATTCGAACGGGTTGGTGAAATCGGCATGGCCGGTCCAGATCGGCGGACGCAGCACCGTCTTCACGCGCGCATTCGCCTTCACAGGCGCCTTGGTCACTTCGCCCTTGCGCGTCACCTTGCCGCTCGCCCGGTCCCGCGCCGTCACCTTCTGCCTGATCTCGCGCATTTCGGTGCGCGGCGAGGAAAAGTGAATCTTGGGGCGCACCCCGTCGGGCCAGGTCGCGAGAAAACGCTCCAGCGTCGCGCGCATCTCCAGCCCTTCGGGGTTCAGGCACCAGAAATGCTGATAGTCGAAGATCAGCCGGACGCCCGTATGTTCGTGGATCCACAAGGCGTCGGCGGCGGAAAAGCGGATGTCGTCATTCTCCAGCACCAGCCGCCGCCGGACATGGTCGGGACAGGCGCGCCACCCCTCGATCCAGCGGGCGCGGCTCGCCTCATGGTCGTCGTAGACGCCACCGACATGCGTCACCATAACCGCTTCGTCGTTCAGCCCCATGCGGTCGAGCATCTCCGCCTGGCTCGACAGGTCCCAGATGCTCTTGCGCGTCAGTTCGGCGTCCGGGCTGTTGAGCAGCACATATTGCGACGGATGAAACGACAGCCGCATGTCCAGCGCGCGTGCCTTCGCGCCGAACGCGCGCAACTCCGCATCGCTCTCCGCGACCATCGCGTGGAATTGCGGCATGTCGGGATGGGTGGCGTAGGGCGCGAGGTCCGACGAGAGGCGGTACATGTCGAGCCGCTCGCCGTGCAGATAGTCGAGGATGCGGTCCACTTCCTCCAGCGAGCATTTGAGGTGCGGGCCTTTCTGCCAGCGCCTCGTGTCGTTGCTCTTGAGGCCGGGCTTGCCCATCACCTTGACCGGAAAGCCTAATCTGAGCGGGCGTGCGGGATCTGTCATGCTTCCATGAACGAGCGCGCGCCGCACCGGTTGCTCCGGCATCGCAGCATCGTTAGGCACGGCGGCCAAGGGAGACGAACCGCGTGACCATCGCAAGCAGGATCGGCTGGATCATCCTCGCCCTGATCGGCGCCGGTGCGCTGGCGGTGATCGCCACCGCCCGCGGCGAGGCGATCAGCGCGATCTGGATCGTCGTCGCAGCGGTGTCGGTCTACCTCATCGCCTATCGCTTCTATTCCCTGTACCTCGCCCGCGTCGTCGTCGGACTCGATCCGTCGCGGCCGACGCCTGCGGTGCGGCATCCCGACGGGCTGGACTTCGTTCCGACCGACCGGCGCGTGCTGTTCGGCCACCATTTCGCCGCCATCGCCGGCGCGGGGCCGCTGGTCGGGCCCGTGCTCGCCGCGCAGATGGGTTATCTGCCGGGCATGCTCTGGATCCTCGCGGGGGTCGTGCTGGCTGGCGCCGTGCAGGACTTCATGGTCCTGTTCCTGTCGATGCGCCGCGACGGTCGCTCGCTCGGCGAACTGATCCGCATGGAGATGGGCGCGGTGCCGGGCACGATCGCGCTGTTCGGCGCCTTCATGATCATGGTCATCATCCTGGCCGTGCTCGCACTGATCGTGGTGCGGGCGCTGGCGAACAGTCCCTGGGGCATGTTCACGGTCGCCGCGACGATCCCGCTCGCGCTGCTGATGGGCATCTATACGCGCTGGATCCGCCCGGGTCGGATCGGCGAGGTGTCGCTGCTCGGCCTTGCCGGGCTGATCCTCGCGATCGTCTATGGCCAGGATGTCGCGGCATCCGCGGCCTGGGCGCCGTGGTTCACCTACACGCCGATTCAACTCTGCTGGATCCTGATCGGCTATGGCACGGTGGCGTCGCTGCTGCCGGTCTGGCTGCTGCTCGCGCCACGCGACTATCTGTCCACCTTCCTCAAGATCGGCGCGATCGCGGCGCTGGCGATCGGCATCGTCATCGTCGCGCCGCCGATGCGGATGCCCGCGCTGACGACCTTCATCGACGGCAGCGGCCCGGTCTGGTCGGGATCGTTGTTCCCGTTCCTGTTCATCACCATCGCCTGTGGCGCCGTGTCCGGCTTCCACGCGCTGATCGCCAGCGGCACCACACCCAAGCTGATCGCGAGCGAGGGCGATGCCCGCTTCATCGGCTATGGCGCGATGCTGATGGAAAGCTTCGTCGCGATCATGGCGCTGGTCGGCGCCTCGATCATCGATCCCGGCGTCTATTTCGCGATGAACAGCCCGGTTGCGGTGGTCGGCACCGATGCCGCCAGCGCCGCGGCCGCGGTCACTGCCATGGGGTTCCACATCGATGCCGCGACGATCGCATCGACGGCGAAGGACGTCGGGGAGACGACGATCATCAGCCGCGCGGGCGGCGCCCCGACGCTGGCCGTCGGCATGGCGCAGATCTTCAGTCACCTGATCGGCGGGCGCGCGATGATGGCCTTCTGGTATCATTTCGCCATCCTGTTCGAAGCCTTGTTCATCCTCACCGCGGTCGACGCCGGGACGCGGGCGGGACGTTTCATGTTGCAGGACCTGATCGGACTGGCGGTGCCGCGCTTCCGCAATGCGACGTCCTTCGGACCGGGCCTGATCGGCACCGCGCTGTGCGTCGCCGCCTGGGGCTTCTTCCTCTATCAGGGCGTCACCGACCCTCTGGGCGGCGTCAACACGCTGTGGCCGCTGTTCGGCATTTCCAACCAGATGCTCGCCGCGGTCGCGCTGGTGCTGGCAACGGTCGTGCTGTTCCGCATGAAGCGCGAACGCTACGCCTGGGTGACCATCCTGCCCGCAACGTGGCTGGTGCTGTGCACGGTGACCGCCAGCCTGATGAAGCTGTTCGCCGGCGACCCGAAGGTCGGGTTCCTCGCCCATGCGGCGCGCTTCGCGGACGCCGCCGCCAGCGGACAGGTGCTGGCGCCGGCGAAATCGCTCGCCGAGATGCACCGTATCGTCATGAACGATCGCATCGATGCGGCGCTGTGCACGCTGTTCCTCGGCGTGGTAGTGTCGATCATCGGCTATGGCGTGCGAACCTGCCTGGCCGCGCGCCGGATCGATGCGCCGAGCATGTGTGAAATCTCCGACGCGGCGATGGCGGCGGAATGACCGCCTCCGCCCTGTGGCACGCGATGGCCGCCACCGCACGGCTGATGGTCGGCGTGCCGTCGTACGAGGGCTATGTCGCGCACATGGCCGCCGCGCATCCCGATCGGCCGGTGATGAGCCGGGACGCGTTCTTCCGCAATCGACAGGAGGCGCGCTACGGCGGCCGCAACGGCGGGAAATGCTGTTAGCGACGGTGATCGCTCTCCGTTCTCGCCGGCCTGTCATGGGTAATGGAGGGCCGCACCACCCGAACGGAGGTCAGCGCCTCGTTCGCGGCAGCGGCCCGAGCTATCGCGAGGCGCCCCGAGTTGAGTCAGGCGGACGCGCACAGCCGATGCAGGATCGTGCCCGCACCCAGCATCGATCGCGATGCGGCGACCGGCGCTCGTCCGGCACGCCTCATCGCGACGCCGACGTTCAGCCCAACAGCATAAACGTCATGGCACAGATCGACAATGCCGCGCCGCTTGCGCAGCAGAGCATCCCGAAACCGCACTGGCACAAGGTCGGCTGATACCGGTCCACAGCACCTCTCCCGTCCGCCACTCTAACGGCGGCACGGTGTCAGGCTAACACATGCATCACGGCGCGCAACAGCCAAGGTTAGCTGCGGTGCAGCGCCTCCTGCCGATCCAGCGCAGCCAGCATCTTGGTCAGCGAACCGCCGAGGTTGCGCCGTTCCTCGGCCGTCAGCGTCCCGAACACGCCGTTGATCAGATCCTGCCGCAAGGGTTCGGTTTCACCGGTCACGCGCCTGCCCTGCTCGGTAATCGACACCTGCTTGACCCGTCGATCCCGGCCGTCGGGGGTCCGCGTCACCAGACCGTCACGCTCCAGTCCATCGATCGCCTCCGTCACCGTGCGGGGCGCATTGTCAAAGAATTCGGCGATGTCGGCAGCCCGCGCCGGACCGTGCCTGGCGAGGTACAGGAGGAGCTTGGTACGCGCGAGCGACGCACCCTGATCGGCCATTCGGCGGTCCATCAGGCGGTGCATCCGCAGGAAAAGGCGAAACAGATCGCTCGCGAGGGGCTCAAGTTCGGTCATATGTGAGGACCCTCATTAAATGGTCTTGCGCAATGCTGCAAGTGCGAGCATCTAGGCGGCGATTTTCCGATCCGAAAAGATGATGCTCATGGCCGACGACCACGCCCAGCAGGACGAACACACGCATGACGACGCGGCAAACGAGGCCGAGTCGGCCGACGCCACGGCCAAGCCGTCGCCGCTCAGGAACCCGCGGGTCCGGATCATTCTGGTGCTGGTCGTCGCCGCGGCGGTGATCGCCGGGGTGCTGTGGTACGTGCATTATCAGAGCGTCGGCAAATATATGCAGGGCACCGACGACGCCTATTTCCAGGCGGATGCGGTGACCGTGTCGCCGAAGGTGTCGGGCTATGTCGACAAGGTCTTCGTCGCCGAAAACCAGCGGGTGAAGGCGGGAACGCCGTTGCTCCAGATCGACGCGCGCGACTATCGCGCGCAGGCCGCGCAGGTCGAGGCGCAGATCGACGTCGCCCGCGCGAATGCGCAGGGCGTCCGCGCCCAGATCCGCGAACAGCAGGCCGCGGTCGACAAGGCGCGATCGGACCTTGCCGCCGCGCGCAGCGACGCCGCTTTCGCCCATGCGGAGGTCGTTCGCTACCAGCCGCTGGCGGCAAGCGGCGCAGAGACGCGCGAAAAGCTGTCGCAACTGGTCAATCAGGCGCGTCAGGCGGATGCGCAGGTCGCCGCGGCCAACGCGGCCTTGACCAGCGCTTCGCGGCGCATCGGCACCTTGCAGGCCCAGGTGCAGCAGGCGCAGGCGCAGGGTCAGGCCAGCCGCGCGCAATTGCAGGCCGCCAACGTCAATCTGGGCGCGACCATCCTGCGCGCCAGCATCGACGGCCGCATCGGCGACAAGACGGTGCGTGTCGGCCAATTCGCCCAGGCCGGCACTCGCCTGATGTCGGTGGTTCCGGTCCAGCAAATCTATGTCGAGGCGAATTTCAAGGAAACGCAGATCGGCCTGATGCGCATCGGACAACCGGTGACGCTCGGGGTCGATTCGCTGCCCGGCGTCGAGATCCACGGCCGCGTCGAAAGCATCTCGCCCGGCACCGGCGCGCAATTCTCGCTGCTGCCGCCGCAGAATGCGACGGGCAATTTCACGAAAATCGTCCAGCGCGTGCCGGTCCGCATCGCGATCGATGCGGGCGCCGAGACCCGCCAATTGCTGGTGCCCGGCATGTCGGTGGACGTGACCGTCGATACCCGCTCCGCCAAGGGATCGGTGCAGCGCGTGCGTGACGAACAGGACCGCCACAACGAACAGCGCGGCCGATGAGCAGCGCGGCGGCCTCGGCGCCCGGCAGCTCGAGAGCCGAACGCACGGCGTCGACCGCGACGCCGGAGCGCGCCGATCTCGGCGCGTGGCTCGCGGTTGCGGCGGGGAGCCTCGGCGCGTTGATGGCGACGCTCGACATCTCGATCGTCAATTCGGCACTGCCGGTGATCCAGGGCGAGATCGGCGCGAGCGGGACCGAGGGTACGTGGATCGCGACCTCCTACCTCGTCGCCGAGATCATCATCATCCCGCTCTCCGCCTGGCTTGAGCGGGTGCTCGGCCTGCGCACGTTCCTGTTGATCGCATCGATGCTGTTCACCGCCTTTTCGGTCGTCTGCGGCCTGTCGACGACGCTGACGATGATGATCATCGGCCGCGCCGGCCAGGGCATTACCGGCGGCGCGCTGATCCCCACCGCGATGACGATCATCGCGACGCGGCTGCCCCGGTCGCAGCAACCGATCGGCACCGCGCTCTTCGGCGTCACCGCCATCCTGGGACCGGTGCTCGGCCCGCTGATCGGCGGCTGGCTGACCGAGAACGTCAGCTGGCATTACGCCTTCTTCCTCAACGTGCCGGTCGGCGCGCTGCTGCTCGTCCTGCTGCTCGTCGGCCTGCCGCACCAGAAAGCGCACCTGAACGAACTGCTGAAGGCCGACTGGCTCGGCATTGCGGGCCTCGCGCTCGGGCTCGGCGGCCTGACCGTCGTGCTGGAAGAGGGGCAGCGCGAACAATGGTTCCAGTCCGCGCTGATTATCAAGCTGACGGCGTTGACGCTGTTCGGCCTCGCCATGCTGTTCGCCGGGCAGTTCGTCTCTCGCAAGCCGGTGGTGAAGCTGCGCCTGCTGCTCGACCGCCAGTTCGGCAGCGTCGCGATCATGGGGCTGGTGCTCGGCATGGTGCTATACGGCAGCAGCTACGTCATTCCCCAGTTCCTCGCCGCCATCGCCGACTATAACGCGCTCCAGTCCGGCAAGGTCGTCTTGCTCAGCGGGATCCCGAGCCTGTTGATGATGCCGCTGGTTCCGATCATGATCCGTCATCTCGACATCCGGCTGGCGGTCGGCACCGGATTGCTGCTGATGGCGCTCAGCTGCCACCTCGACACGACGCTGACCGCGCAATCGGTGGGCAGCGCCTTCACCGAATCGCAGCTGCTGCGCGGCGTCGGCACGATCCTGGGCTTCGTCTTCCTCAACCAGGCGGCGATCGCATCCGTGCGGCCGGACGAGGCCGGGGATGCGGCCGGCCTGTTCAGCGCCGCGCGCAACATCGGCGGCTCGTTCGCGCTCGCCGGCATCGCCACCTTGCAGGATCAGCGCAGCTATCTGCACAGCCGCCGCCTCGACGATCTGCTCAACGCCAATTCTGTCGCCTTGCAGGATTATCTCGCCGGTTCGGCGCGCAGCCTCGGCAGCGCGGGCGCGGCGCTGCGCGCGCTCGGCGGCACCATCCAGCGCGAGGCACTGGTGATGACCTACAACGATCTGTTCTGGCTGCTGTCGGTCGGCATTTGCCTGGTCGTGCCGCTTGTTCTGTTCCTGCGCCCGCTGCCGCAAGGCGGCCCCGTGGCGATGCATTGAGACGATGATGCGCAACCTCCCCCTGCTCTCCCTCCCCCTGCTCTCCCTCACCGTGGCTTCCGCACTCGCGCTGGGCGCCTGTACCGTCGGCCCGAACTATGCGGGGCCGCCCCGTACGCTGTCCGACGGGGGCGCCGGCACCGGCTTCCGCCGGGCCGGGCCGACCGCCCTCGCGACCGCACCCGGGGTGGCGGCGTGGTGGACTGAGCTCAACGACGCGACGCTCACCGATCTGGAAGCGCGGGCGCTGGCGGCCAATCCGAACATCGCCGTGGCGCAGGCCCGGTTGCACCAGGCGCGGGCATCCTTGCGGCTGGAGCGGGCGAACGGCGCGCCCAGCGCCAACGCGTCCGCGACCTATCTGCACGCCCGCCTTCCCGGCATTGATCTCGGCGGCGCGACCGGATCGGGCAGCGGCGGGGCCGCGTCCGGCAGCGGCGGGTCTTCGTCGGGCGCTAGCGCGAGTGCGGTCGATTTCTACAACGTCGGTTTCGATGCCAGCTGGGAGATCGATCTGTTCGGCGGTCGTCGCCGCTCGGTCGAGGCCGCCCGCGCGCAGGCGGAGGCCGCGGAGGCCGATGTCGCCGACGCGCAGGTCAGCCTGACGGCGGAGGTCGCCCAGGCCTATGTCAACCTGCGCGATCGGCAACGACGGATCGGCCTGTCGCAACAATCCGCCCGCATGCAGCAACAGATGCTGGCGCTGACCCAGCAACGTTTCGATCGTGGCGCGGCATCGGCGCTGGACGTCGAACGGCTGCGCGGCCAGGTCGAGGCGACAAATGGCCAGATCGTGCCGTTACAGGCCGAACTGGAAAGCTACCTCGACGCGCTCGCGGTGCTCACCGGGCAGGAACCGGGCGCGCTCGATGCCCTGCTGGCGCCCGCCGCGCCGGTGCCGCTGCCGCCGGCTCAGGTCGCGGTCGGCGACCCCGCGGCCTTGCTGCAGCGCCGGCCCGACATCCGCGCCGCCGAGCGCCAGCTGGCTCAGCGCACCGCCCGGATCGGCGTCGCCGATGCCGCCCGCTTCCCGCGGCTGAACCTGCTGGGGCTGATCGGCCTGGGCGGCACGCAATTGTCGGATATCAGCCCCGACAAGCTCACCGCGATCGCCGCGCCGATGTTGCAGTGGAATTTCCTCGACTTCGGCCGCAATCGTGCCCGCCTCAATCAGGCCGAGGCGCAGCGCGACGAGGCAGAGGCGCAATATCGCGGCACCGTGTTGCGTGCGTTGCAGGATGCCGAGGATTCGCTGTCCCGGTTCGGCCATCGCCGCGAGACCGTCGCCAGCCTGGCCCGCAGCAAGGCGAGCGCCGACCGGGCCGCCGCGCTGATGCAGCAGCGGTTCCGCGCGGGCACCGCGACGCTGATCGACACGCTCGATGCCGAACGCCAGCGCGTCGCGGCGGATCAGAACCTGTCCGCCGGGATCGCCGGGCTGACCGGCGACTTCGTGTCGCTGCAAAAGGCGCTGGGCCTCGGCTGGAGCGCCCCCGCCCCGTCTTGACGATCAGCGGACCAGGAAGGGGAAGGTGAGCGTGAAACTGCTAGCCGCCTTCATCGCGCCGCGCGGCCGGAACCGGACCTGCGTGATCTGCGCCTCGGACGCGCGGTTGCCGGCGGTCGGCGCATAGGTCCAGCTGCCGCCGTTATCGGCGGAAAAATCGACGTCGTCGCTCGTGCTGCCCGGCGCGGCATAGGTCAGCGCGGCACCCGAAGCCGGCGATCCGTCGGTGAAGCCGATGACCGTCGGCGATGTCGTGCCGTCGCCATCCAGCGCGATGCTAGTCTTGGCGGGCACCTTGTAGATCACCGCGATCGATCCGTCGTCGAGCGCCACCAGATCGGGATTGCGCACCACCAGGCTGGTCCGCCCCTTGCTGCCGGGCAGGGCCAGCGGGCGGCCGGTGCCGTTGACGGAATCCCATGTGGTGATCGAGCTGAGCGCGATCGTCATGTCCTGTGCGGCGACATTGAGGTTGACGGTGACGACGCTGCTCCCCGTTCCCGTATCCAGCGTTCCGACGCAATTGCCGAGCGCGTAGACGCCCTTGCACAGCTTCCAGTCCCAGGTGATCGTGATCGTGTCGCTGTACGTGCCGATCGACGGGATCGGCCCGCTGGGCACCTTGATATAGAGCGGCAGCGCCGCGCTGCTGCCGCCGAGCAGCCCCAGCACGTTCAGCAGGTTGTTCTGCATATAGTCGACGGTGACACCGGGCGTCAGCGGGACGGTCGCACCGCTGTCGGCATAGGCCGTATAGCCGATCAGCTGCCCCCCCTTCTTCAACTTGCCGTTGTTGAGGCTGGACAGCGTCCCGCGAAGGTAGTTGCCGCCGATAAGTACGATGAAGCTCGTATCGCAGGTGATGCCCGCCGCGCCGGGGACGATCGGCACCTTGCCGCCGTTTACCGCTGCCGGCGAAAACGGGCCGGCGTTGAGCGTGGCCGGAACGCTGGTCGTGCAGGCCGGCGCGGCCAGCACCGGCGCCGATGCCATGCCCCACAGCAACGCTGCGATTGCGCCGATCAGGCGCGCAATGCGGGCATATGTCATCCATCCTCCAGCGCGGTCCGCGAACGTGGCCACGACATGAGCGGCATGGAGTAAATGGCGTGTTACGAAGTCGATGTGGGGCTATCGGGCGGCGTTCCGCGCCATTTTGGTCTGCAATCGGCCGCGACACCGAAAGGGTGCCGCGGCGATGCGGGTCGATCAGCGCCCGACCGCGTCCTTGATCGCATCGGCGGCCTTGGCAAGCAGACCCTTCTCCGCTTCCTCGGCCTCGGCCTTGGTCTTGAACGCGGCGCCCTCCGGTTCGGCTGGCGGCGCGTAGACCGAGAACAGCTTCAGGTCGCCGGAGCCCTTGTTGATCACATTGTGTTCGGCACCCTTCGGCACGACCACAAGGTGATTGGCGGTCGCCGTGGTCCGATGCCCGTCGATCACCACCTGCGCCTCGCCCTGCACGATGAAGGTCGTCTGGTCGGCCGGGTGCGTTTCCATGCCGATCTCTTCGCCGGCGGGGATGCTCATCAGCACGATCTGCACCTTGGCATCGCGATACACTTCCTTCTGCCAAAGCGTGTTGCCGCTCGCCAGTTCGACCATATCCTTGTTGAAGATCGCCATCGTTCGCTCCAGTGATGTTGCCAGGGCCCGACGAACGGAGCGCGTCCGCGTTCCCTCGTTCAGTCCGGCGGCTGCAATCGGTCGGCAAGGTCCATCAGGTCGCGCGCGGCGTCCCGGTCCACGGCATCCTTGAACACCGTGTCGAGTTCGGGGGCGGCGTCGAGCATGTACAGCAGCGTCCACAGGGCGAAGCGACGCGCGCGATCGCGCTCCAGGCCCAGGTCGACGCGCATCCGCTCGATCCCGGCCGCCAGCGCCGCAGCCGGCGCCACCGACAGATCGTCGGTTCCGAAATAGTGCCGCATCTGGTCGTCGAGGTTCATGACGCCGGTCTAGCGCAGGCGGAGGCGACATCAACCCGCTGCGGCGTTCCGACCGTCCGGCTTGTCAGGCGCCGGCCTTTCGAAGATGGGGCGGCGTCCGAGGCATCTCGCTCGCCCGGAGGGAACATCGGGCAAGCCCCGGCGCTTTGCGCACCGGGCGCATTCATCGCGCATCACGAAAGAGGTTTTATGGCCGCCGACAGGCTCGATATCGACATCGCCACCATCCAGGACAACCCGACGGAGCGTCAGGTCGAATTCTCCGGAGAGGTCGATGCGGAGGAATTGCAGTTCGCCGTACAATATGACGTGCTGGAAGCGCTGAGCGGCGATGCTCCCGAAGAGGATGACGCAGTCGAGATGTTCAACCGCTTCGCCGACGAGATCGCCGAAGCCGGGCTTGCCGCCCTGGCGCGCAGTTCGGACCAGTCGCTGGTCCTGATCAGCGAAAACGACCTGGAATGATCGTATGACGGAAATGGGGCGGCGCCTCGGATGCGCCGCCCCTTGCCGGTTATTCGGACGCCGCGGCCGTGTCCTTCGGCTGGGTTGCCGATTTCGCGGCCTTGCGCGCCGGCTTTGCGGCGGTCGTTCCGCTCTGCACCTTCTGGCCGGGTTTGCGGCCCAGCCCGATCGTCTTCGCCATCGCGCTGCGGCTCTCGCTATAGGCGGGCGCCACCATGGGATAATCGGCCTTCAGGCCGTAACGCTGCCGATAATCGTCGGGCGTCAGGCCATGCGTGGCCAGATGACGACGCAGCGTCTTGTACGACTTGCCATCGATCATCGAGATGATGTGCTCGCGCGATGCCAGCGATTTGCGCGCCGACACCGCCGGCGTGAATTCCTGCGTGGCAGTCGTGTTGTCCTCATCGGCGGGCAAGGCGAGCCGCTCGACCGCGGCGTACATCGACTGGAGAAACGCGGGCACGTCATCGGCAGAGGTGCGCGTGTTGGGATTGCTGAGCCAGGCAATGGTGAGCTCGGTCGCAAGCTCTACCGCTTTGGGTTCGTTGGTCATAGGTCACTCTTCATGTCGGACGGTGATTGTGCCGACGCGCTGGGGGGCTTGACGGCACGGTCTTCATCGACTTTGCGCGCCAAAAAGTCAAAGAGCGATTGACTTGGGTGTGCCAATTACAACGCGTGAATAGTAGCCACCGCTTCGCTTTTCCGCCCCTGCCTTTTTAAATGCCGGGTTCGAAGCGCTCGAGACTGAAATACGGCCGCCATCATCATTACGGCCGATCGCGTCCTTTATCCGCGATACACCGTGACTTTCCGGACGACGCGGCGCGACTCATTCGTCCCATTCGGCTGGCGTTCGAAATGGGTCGGCCATCGCCGGATGGCGGGGGCGGGACATTGGGTGAAAGAAGGCCGCTGCTTCGTCGCACATCGACCAGGGCCGACGATCGCGCCGGGCCGGCCGAAGTCACGGACCGGCCCGAGCCGTCCGTCGCGATCCCGTGCCGCAAGAATGATTGGTCGGGGCGACAGGATTCGAACCTGCGACCCCCACACCCCCAGTGTGATGCGCTACCAGGCTGCGCTACGCCCCGACCGAGGGATCGTGCGGCGCGACGCCGCCGATCCCGGAGGGGGGCCTGTAGGCGCGTCGCACCGTCGATGCAAGCCGCCATTGTCCGCGCCGATGTCCGCGTCGATCGATGCCGCGCCGCGACATTGCGCGGACACCCAACCGATGCTAGCGCGCTGGCCTTCAGGAGCGGGGATCTTCCCCGCCGCACAGTCATGCATGGATCAGATGTTCATCTCCCCAGCCTATGCCCAGACCGCCGGTGGCGCCGCTGAATCGGGCGGCCTCGCCTCGCTGATCAGCTTCGCGCCGCTGCTGCTGATCTTCATCGTCTTCTACTTCCTGATGATCCGACCGCAGCAGAGCCGGATGAAGGCGCTGCAATCGGCCGTCGCCGCGGTGAAGAAGGGCGACAATGTCGTGACCGCAGGAGGCATCGTCGGCAAGGTCACGAAGGTCGAGGAAACGATCGTCGAGGTGGAGATCGCGC
This sequence comes from uncultured Stakelama sp., assembly GCA_964419295.1. GTDB lineage: Bacteria > Pseudomonadota > Alphaproteobacteria > Sphingomonadales > Sphingomonadaceae > Sphingomonas. The sequence goes on from CAYQPM010000011.1 coordinate 35,694, forward strand.
CGAACACCCGAATCCGGGTCGTCAAGGCGACACTGGCCGAAGTGACCAGCCCGAACTCCAAGCCGGCCAACGACTGATGCTGGACTTTCCCCGTTGGAAGGTGGTCTCCATCTGGGCGCTGCTGGCCGTGCTCTGCGCGCTCGCGATCCCGACTTTCCTTCCTGAATCGACGACGGCGAGCTGGCCGATCCATCCGCGCGTCAACAAGGGCCTCGACCTCGCCGGCGGCAGCTACCTGATGCTGGAAGCCGATACGCAGGATCTGGCTAACAGCCGGATCGAGGCGCTGCGCGAACAGATTGCAGGATCGATGCGCAACGGCACGCCGCGCATCCTGATCGGCGACATTTCGACCCGCAACAGCCAGATTAGCTTCATGCTGCGCGATCCGTCGCAGGTGGACGCCGCGCGCGAGCGGCTGCTCGGCATCACCGGTGGCGGCGCAGGCATGACCGGTCAGCGGGAATGGGATATCCAGGTCGTCGACACCAGCCGCTTCGTGCTGACGCCGACGCAGGCCGGCCTGACCCAGGCGATCAAGACCGCGATGGAGGATGCGACCGACGTCGTGCGCCGCCGTATCGACGAACTCGGCACGCGCGAACCGACGATCGTGCGTCAGGGCGACAACCGTATCCTCGTGCAGGTTCCGGGCTTGCAGAACCCGCAGGCGCTGAAGGACCTGCTCGGCAAGACCGCCCGTCTCGAATTCAAGCTGGTCGACACGACCGCGACCGACCCCGCGCAGCTCGTCAAGGGCATCGCCCCGATCGGCAGCCAGGTTCTCCCCTACCCCAAGAATCCGTCCGGCGTTCCGTTCATCGCCGTCAAGCGGTCGGTGATGATCTCGGGCGACCAATTGGCGGATGCGCGCCAGGCGTTCGACCAGCAAACCAATCAGCCCAACGTCCAGATCACCTTCAACGCCGCCGGCGGCAATCGCTTCGCCAAGGTGACGCAGGCGAACGTGCAGAAGCCGTTCGCGATCATCGTCGACAATCAGGTGATCACCGCCCCCAACATCGAATCCGCCATCCTTGGCGGGTCGGCTGTGATCAACGGCGGCTTCACGGTGCAGAGCGCCAACGAGCTGGCGATCGCGCTGCGTTCGGGCAAGCTCCCGATCAACCTGAAGATCATCGAGGAATCGACGGTCGGTCCCGATCTCGGCGCCGATTCGATCCGTGCCGGCATCCTCGCCTCCGCCGTGGCCGTGGCGCTGGTCGTCGCGTTCATGTTCGTCACCTACGGCCGGTTCGGACTCTATGCGAACCTTGCGGTGGTCATCAACGTGTTCGTCATCCTCGGCGTCCTCGCGCTGCTGAAGGGGACGCTGACCTTGCCGGGCATCGCCGGGTTCGTGCTGACGATCGGCACCGCGGTCGACGCGAACGTGCTGATCAACGAACGGATTCGCGAGGAACGGCGCCGCGGGCGCACCGTCGTCCAGGCGGTCGAACTCGGCTACAAGGAAGCCAGCCGCACCATCTTCGAAGCCAATATGACGCACGGGATTTCCGGCATCATCATGTTCATCCTGGGCTCCGGCCCGGTGAAGGGCTTTGCGGTCGTGCTGCTGATCGGCATCGTCAC
>CAYQPM010000012.1:0-35833 GCA_964419295.1 uncultured Stakelama sp.
AAGCTGTTCGCGGGCGTCGTGCGCCAGGGCGATTTCCTCGACGCGACGATCGATCCGGCGATGCCCGATCGCGCACCGCTGCCGCGCCCGGACCTGCGTCGCATCAATATGGCCATCGGCCCGGTCGCGGTGTTCGGCGCATCCAACTTCCCGCTCGCCTTCTCGGTCGCGGGTGGCGACACGGCATCGGCGCTCGCGGCGGGTTGCCCCGTCGTGGTGAAGGGGCACCCGGCGCATCCCGGCACCGGCGAGATGGTCGCGCGCGCGATCCAGCAGGCGGTCGCCGCGGCGGGCCTGCCGGCGGGCGTGTTCGCCTATCTGCCCGGCGAAACCAACGCGCTCGGCGGCGCATTGGTCGCCGACCCGCGCATCCAGGCGGTGGGCTTCACCGGATCGCGCGGCGGCGGCCTCGCCTTGGTGCGGATCGCGGCGCAGCGCGACGAGCCGATCCCCGTCTATGCCGAAATGTCGAGCATCAACCCGGTCATCCTGTTCCCGGCGGCGCTTGCCGCGCGCGGCGAGGAACTGGCGAAGGCGTTCGTCGCGTCGCTGACGATGGGCGCCGGTCAGTTCTGCACCAACCCCGGCCTGGTGCTGGCGATCGACGGCCCCGATCTCGATGCCTTCGTCGCGGCGGCCGGTGCCGCGCTGACCGACAGTCAGCCGGCGACGATGCTCACGCCGGGCATCCACGCGAGCTTCGAACAGGGCGTCGATGCGCTGGCCGCACACGATGCGGTGCGCACCGTCGCGCGCGGCAAGGTGGGCGAAGGGGTGAACCAGGCGGTCGGCGCGGTGTTCGAAACCGATGCCGCCGCCTTCCTCGCCGATCGCGCGCTCAGCCACGAAGTGTTCGGATCGTCGTCGGTGGTGGTGCGCTGCGCCGACCTGGCCGAGATCGCGGCGGTGGTGGCGGCGCTGGAGGGCCAGTTGACCGCCACGCTGCAGATGGACCCGGCGGATGAGGCCGATGCCGCAACGCTGATCCCGGTGATCGCACGGCGGGTGGGACGCATCCTCGCCAACGGCTGGCCGACGGGCGTGGAGGTCGCGCCCGCGATGGTGCACGGCGGCCCCTTCCCCGCGACCAGCGACGGCCGCACCACGTCGGTGGGGACGCTGGCGATCGCCCGGTTCCTGCGCCCGGTGTGCTTCCAGAACCTCGCACCGGCGCTGCTGCCCGCGGGTCTGGACGACGGCAACGCCTGGGCCATCGCGCGCCGCCTCGACGGCAAGCGCGAGGGCAGCCCGCGCTGACGACCATGGCGTCCGGCCCGCGGATGGCGGGCCGGGCGCCGGCGTTCATTTGGTCATGGCCATCACAGGGCGATCGGCGTCACCGCGACCCCGGCCACTCCGGCTTCGAAGGCGAAGACGTTGCCCGCTTCGGGCTGCGCGGCGAGTGCCGCGGCGTCCAGCCCCTTGCGCGCGCTCGTCGCATAGGCTGTGCGCAGCCCGTCGCCGCCGAACGCGATCTTGGTGATGTTGGACGCCGGCAGACGCACCGTCCCGATCAGCGTGCCCGCCGGATCGTAGCGCCGCACGCCCCAGCCGCCCCAAAGCGCCACCCAGAGGCAATCGTCCGCATCGACGACCGAACCGTCGGGATGCCCCGCCCCCTCCTCGATCGTGACGAACCGCTCCGGCCGGCCGAGGCTGCCGTCGTCGTGGATCGTGGCGCGCCAGATCGTCCTGCCCACGGTGTCGGTATGGTAGAGCCGGTCGCCGCCGATCGCCGGTCCGTTGGTGATGCACACCGGCGGCAGCCCGCTGTCGGCGATCGCTCCGTCGGCGAAGCGATACAGGCGTCCGCTCGCGTCCGTCTCGCCATCGTCCATCGTCCCGAACCACAGGCGCCCCGCACCGTCCGTCGCGGCATCGTTCAGCCGGTTGCCGGCGGGATCGGCCTCGGGGCGGGCGATGAAGGCGAAACTGCCGTCGGCCGGATCGAAGCGATGCAATCCCGTCCGCAAACCCGCGACCATGCCACCATCGGCGCTCGGCAGCACCCAGCCGACCTGATCGGGCGCATCCCAGCGAGCCGCCTCCCCCGTCGCAGGGTCGATCCGGTGGATATGGCGGCTCTTGATGTCGACGAACCACAAGGCCCGATCGCGCCCGACCCATACGGGACCTTCGCCGAGCATGGCCTGCACCGGCATGAGCGTGCGGACATCGTGGTCGAACATAGCGGCTGATCCTCTTCCTGTCGTGGCGCGCTCCATCCCAACTCCCGAAGGATTCGTCTAGTCGGACAATTGCGGCACGGCAGCGTCGCCGCTTAATCCTGCGGGTCGAAGAGGTGGCGGTATTGCCGCGGCTGCGACCGCAGATACTGGTCCGGCGCCTTGACGCGCGCGCCCAGATGGGCCGCCGCATGCCAGGGCCAGCGCGGGTCGTAGAGGATCGTGCGGGCGAGCGCGATCATGTCGGCATCGCCGGTGCCGACGATCGCCTCCGCCTGTTCGTAGTCGGTGATCAGCCCGACCGCGACGACCGGCAGTCCGCATCCCTGCTTGACGGCACGGGCGAGCGGCACCTGATAGCTCGGGCCGACCGGGATCGCCTGACGCGGGTCGAGCCCGCCGCTCGACACATGGATCGCCGCACAGCCGCGCGCCTCCAGCGCCCGGGCGAAAGCGACGGTCTGTTCGGCATCCCAGCCGCCCTCCACCCAATCGCTGCCCGAGACCCGCATCGTGACCGGCCGATCCGCGGGGAAGGCCGCACGTACCGCGTCGAACACTTCGAGCGGAAAGCGCATCCGGTTGTCCAGGCTACCGCCGTAATCGTCGTCCCGGTGGTTCGACAGCGGCGAGAGGAACTGGTGCAACAGATAGCCGTGCGCGCCATGCAGCTGCACCGCGTCGATGCCGAGCCGCGCCGCACGCCGCGCGGCATCGGCGAACGCCGCGACCAGCTGCCGCAGATCGTCCGTGGACAGCGCCGCCGGTGGGTTCTCCCCTGCCGCGAACGGCAGCGGCGACGACGCGACCGTCTGCCACCCATTGGCGTGATCCGGTGCGATCTGCTTGCCGCTTCGCCACGGCAGCTCGGTCGATGCCTTGCGGCCGGCGTGCGCCAGCTGGATCGCGATCGGCATGTCCAAATGCCGCCGCACGGTTTCGATCACTCGCGCCATCGCAGCCTCGGTGGCATCGTCCCACAGGCCGACGTCGCCATAGGTGATCCGTCCTTCTGGCACGACCGCGCTCGCCTCGATCGTCAGCAGGCCCGCGCCCGAGAGCGCCAGATGCCCCAGGTGGATCAGGTGCCAGTCGGTCATGCAGCCGTTCTCGGCGGAATATTGGCACATCGGCGCGATGACGATGCGGTTGCGCAGCGTCATGCCGCCGACGGTGACGGGCTGGAACAAAGCGGGCTGGCTCATGGGACCTCTTGCGACGGAACGGGTTCGGGCAGGTACGCGCCGGACGGGATTTAGTGCCGCGCCGGCAGGCATACGGTCGCCGACAGCCCGCCGCCGGGCCGCTCGCCGAGCGTCAGCCGGCCGCCATGCAGCGCGGCCAGTTCGCGCACGATGGCGAGCCCGAAGCCATGCCCCTCGCCGCGCTCGTCCAGCCGCACGCCCGGTTGCGTCACCCGCGCACGTTCTTCCGCCGGAATGCCGGGTCCGTCGTCGGCCACGGTCACCTCGAGCCAGCGCGCGTCGCCGGCCTGCACGCCCGCGCGGACACTCACGTCGCGCCGCGCATGGCGCGCCGCATTGTCAAGCAGGTTGCCGACCAGCTCGTCGAAATCCTGCGGATCGATCGCGGCGACGGGATCGCCCGCGACCTCGGACGCGACGGCCAGGCCCCGCTCCGCATGCAGGCGGCGGATCGCGACCACCAGATCGGCGAGCGCCGGCGCGACGCGGGTATTGGCCCGCGCGTCCGCCGTTCCCGCCCGCGCCCGCGCCAGATGGTGCCGGATCGTCGCATCGATGCGCGCGACCTGCGCCGAGGCGTCGGGATCGTCGCGCAGGGCGAGCGCCAGCGTCGCCACGGGCGTCTTGAGCGCGTGCGCCAGGTTGGCCGCCGATTGCCGCGCCGTCGCCAGCGCTGCGGCACGGTCCGCCGCGAGCGCGTTGAGTTCGGCGGCGAGCGGCCGCAGCTCGACGGGCTGATCCTCGTCGACATGCGACGCCGCACCGGTGCGGATCGCCGCCACCTGCGCGCGCAACAGCCCGAGCGGTCGCAGGCCGAGGCGCAACTGGACCAACGTCGCCGCCGCCAGCAAAGCTCCGAGGATGGCCAGCGCCGCCAGCAGCGGCACCAGCGCGTCGCGCAACGGTCGTGCGATCACCGCCCGCGGCGCGGCGGCCAGCAGGGTCACCGCGCCGCGGGCCGTCGTCAGCGTCACCCGCCGCGCGTGCACGGCGCGTCCGGCCGCATCCGCTCCGTCCAGCGCCGCCGGCCCGCCGGGCGCGGCGACCGGTGGCGGCGGGCCTGCCGGCAACGGCGGGCCGTCGCGCAAGACGGGCAGGCTGCGCGATCCGATCGCGCCGTCCGGCGTCTCGATCCGCCAATGCCAGCCGCGTCCCGCCTCCAGCACCGCGGCGCGCTCCGCCAGCCGGTCGCGATCGATCCGGCCGTCACGATCCACGGTGCTGGCGAGCAACGCGATCTCCGCATCGAGCCGGCGGTCGATCCCTTCGGTCACCACCCGCTCCAGCACGCCCGCGATCGCCCAGCCGGCGATCCCCAGCGCCGCCAGGATCGCCACCGCCGACAAAAGCAGCATGCGGCCCTGGATCGAGGCGGGCATCACCCGCCGCACGTCAGCCGGTATCCGCGTCCGCGCACGGTCTCGATCATCTCGGCCCCGATCTTGCGCCGCAGCCGGCCGACGATCACCTCCAGGCTGTTCGAATCGACGTCGGCATCGCCTTCGTAGACGCGTTCGAGCAGATCGAGCCGCTCGATCACCGCCTCGCGCCGGAGCATCAACGTCGACAGCACGCGCCATTCGAACGCGGTCAGCTTCAACGGCAGGCCGTCGAGTTCGAAATGGCCGATCTGCGTGTCGAACGACAGGCGGCCGCAGGCGAGCACCGGTTGCGCATGACCGGCGGCGCGGCGGACCAGCGCACGCAGCCGCATCACCAGCTCCTCCAGCCGGAACGGTTTGACGAGGTAATCGTCCGCCCCCGCCTTGAACCCCGCGACCTTGTCGGACCAGCCGTCGCGCGCGGTCAGGATCAGCACGGGCAGCGTGCGTCCCGCCGCCCGCCATTCGCGCAGCACAATATTGCCGTCCTTGCCGGCGAGCCCCAGGTCGAGCACCGCGGCGTCATAGGTTTCCGTTTCGCCCAGATGCGCGGCATCGATCCCGTTCGCGACGAGATCGACCGCGAAATGTTCGGCCCGCAGCCCGCGCGCGATCGCTGGGCCCAGTTCGTGATCGTCCTCGACGAGTAAGATGCGCATCGCCGGCCCCTCTGCCCCGCCGCTAAACCGAAGCTGAACCGGGCGGTTCAGCGGGGGTCGGCGACTCGGGTCTAGACGGATGTCATCGAGACACCAACCGGAGACCATGACATGTCAGGATTGAACATCGGACGCCGCGAACGGCTCGGCATCGCTGCCGCCGCCCTTCTTGCGGCAGGCGCGGCCGGCGGCGCCGGCGCGGTGGCGCTCACCCGCCCGACGATCGAGATGGCGCCGACCATCGCCACCCCGATCGCCAAACTGCCGTCGAGCAGCGGCATCGTCACCGTGAAGGGCCGCGTCGCGGAAGTCTTCGGCACCCATGTGGTGGTGCAGGACGGCAGCGGACGGGCGATGATCGACACCGGCCGCGACGGCGCGGGCACGCTGGCCACCGGCACGCCGGTGCTGGTGCAGGGCCGCTACGACGAAGGCCAGCTGCGCGCGCACTTCCTGGTCGGCCCATCGGGACAGGTGCAGGCGGTCGGCCCGGCGCACCCGCCGCATGGACCCGGCGGCCCGGACGGCCCAGGCGGTCCCGGCCGGCCGCACGGCCCGCGTGACGGTGGCCCGGACGGCCCGCCGCCGCCCCCGCCGGGTGCCGGCCCCAACGGTCCGCCGCCCCCGCCGCCCGCCGCCGGTCCGGACGGCGCCCCGCTCCCGCCGCCGCCGCCACCCGCGGGCAGCGCCCCTCCGCCGCCGCCCGCCAACGCGCCGGCAGTGGCCCCGCGCACAGTCCCCGCAGGCTGAGCCGTGCGGACCGGGGCGACGAGCATACCCGCTCGTCGCCCCGGTCCACCGGTGCGCCGCACCGGCACGCGGGATCTTCCGCATCCGAGGGCGACGGGCGATAAGCCCCGCCATGTCCGACGCCTTCACCCCCCGCCCGACCGACGCCCTGATCGTCATCGATCCCCAGCGTGATTTCTGCCCCGGTGGCGCACTCGCGGTCGCCGGCGGTGATGCGATCATGCCGGCCATCGCCGATCTCGCGGCCCGCTTCGCCCATGTCGTCGTGACGCAGGACTGGCATCCCGCCGGTCACGGCTCGTTCGCGTCCAGCCATGCGGGCGCCGCGCCGTTCTCGACGATCGAGATGCCGTATGGCGAGCAGGTGCTGTGGCCGGATCACTGCATCCAGGACAGCGACGGCGCGGCCTTCCACCCCGACATCCTCCCGGCGGTACGGCGCGCGCGATTGATCCTGCGGAAAGGCACCGATGCGGCGGTCGATTCCTATTCCGCCTTTCGCGAAAACGACCGCGTCACGCGCACCGGACTCGCCGGCTATCTGCGCGATGTCGGGGCGCAGCGCTGCGTGCTGGTCGGCCTGGCCTATGACTTTTGCGTCGGCTGGTCGGCGCTGGACGCGGTGGCGAACGGATTCGAAGCGGTGATCCTCACCGATCTCACCCGCGCCATCGCGATGCCGTTGGCGCAGGCGCGCACGACGGTGGACGCCATCGAGGACCGGTTCCGCGCGGCGGGCGTCGCCCTCGCCTATTATTCGCGCGCGGTCGCCACCGCGTAGATGGCGGCCGCGCCTTCCATGTTGGTGCGATAGACCACCCAGCGGCCATCCGGCGTGACGTGCTCGTTGGGTTCCAGCGTGTAATCGTGCGTCGCCAGGCTCGCCAGCCGTTCGCTTTCCAGCAGGCCGGGCGCGATCAGGCCGGGCTGCGGCGAGGCCGTCGCCACCGGGCGGAACAGGCTGATCCACTTGCCCGCATTGCTGCCGTCTCCCGCGAAGGTCCGGCGGTCGGGCGAGAGCGTGAAATGGTAGGACGCCTGATCGGGCGCGATCTCGTACCGCGTCCGCGCACCGGACACGACATCGTAGCCGGCAAGCCAGCCGCTGCGCTTCGCGGGCATCTGCAGGTCGTACCAGATCGTCCGCCCGTCGTTGCTCCAGAATTCATGCCCGGCGATCTCGCCCGCCATCGTGCGGGTGTGAACTTTGGTCAGGCGAGTGCCGTCGGTGCGGATCGTCCAGATGCGGTCGACCTTGTCCCATGGGCCTTCGTGGCAGAACATCAGCAGACCGGGGTCGGTCGGCGAGAACTGGACGTGGTTGAGCCAGTCGGTCGCACGATGGATCGTCCGCCGCGCGCCGGTGGCGATCGCGACGCTGTACATCTCCATCGGCACCCGCGCCGCCAGCCGCGCGTCCATCCATTGCGCCTTGGCCGCGCCGAACGACAGCGGCTTGCCGTCCGGGCCGGTGCCCGAATAGGTCGGCGCCCCCGTCCGGGGATCGCGGCGACCCTGTGCGGCGATCGCCGGTGGCGGCGGTTGCAGCTCGCGCTCGCCGGCGAGCAGCGTCTCGTCGGCGTTGATCGCCTCGATCCGGCCGCCCGGCACATCCGCCACCTTGTGCGTCGCGCCGCTGTCCAGGTCGACGCGCCACACCTGGAACGGGCCGCCGTCGTCGACGCTGGTCGCGCGCATGGTGTAATAGGCGCTGCGGCTGCGCGGGCCGGCAAACAGCAGGCGATCGACCTTCGCCGCCAGCACCAGCCGCGTCGCCCAGGTCTTCAGATCGACCACGCGGATACCCTCGGGCGTCAGGTAGATCATCAGATCGCCCTGGGGCGTGAACGGATTATAGTTGAAATACAGCGCGTAATTGCCCGGCGTCGCATCGATGCGGACGATGCGGTGGCCGGTGACGGAATCGATCCACGACGCCGGTGCGGCGATGGACGGCACCGCGGCGGCGGCAGCGAGGGCAAGGGCAAGGGTCAGCATCGGGTTTCGTCGTCCGTCATCATAGCCTGTCGCGCCTCCCCGGCTCGCCGCCGGGGAAGCGCGCCGTCATCAGAACCGCGCGGTGGCGCCGAGCGTGAACGTCCGTCCGATCCGCGTTTCGAACAGCGTGTCCTGCCGCTTGCTGTCGATATACAGCGAGTTGCGCTCGTCGGTGATATTCTGCACCTCGGCGATCAGCTTGATCTGGTCGGTGATCGCGAACGACGCCGAACCGTCGATGAAGGTATTCGGCCGGTTGCCTTGCAGGTCGCTGCCCGGCGAGGCGGGGATGCCGCGGATGTAGCGGTCGCGATAGCTCGCCGTGCCGCGGATGCTGAACCGCGAATCCTCGTAATACAGCGTACCGCTCGCCGAATTCTTCGACAGCCCGACCAGATCCGCGGTGCTCGTCACCGTCGCGACACCGTTCACCGATGCCAGGATATAGGTGATCTTCGACGTCACGTGGTTGTAATTGGCCAGCACGCCGAAGTGCGTGAGGAAACCGGGCAGGAAGTCGAACGGCATCTGTGCGTTGACCTCGAACCCCTTCAACTTGCCGCCGGGCGTGTTGAGCGGCTGGCTGACCGTGAAGATCTCGGTCGGCGCGGTGTTGGTGTTGGCGAGCAGCGCGTCGGGCAGGCCGAGCTGGTTGAACGGGATCTGGCTCGAAACCCGCTGCACATAGGTGCCGATGTCCTTGTAATAGCCCGCGACCGACAGCAGCGAACCGGGCCGGAAATACCATTCCAGCGCGACGTCAGCGGTGTTGGCGCGGATCGGGTCGAGCAACGGGTTGTTGAGCGTGCCGACCCGCGTCGTCGCGGTGACGCCGCTGTTGGGCGCCAGCGACGGCAGGTCGGGACGCGACATCACCTTCGCCCCCGCGACGCGCAACTGCACCTGCGGCGTCAGTTCGAACACCACGTTCGCCGATGGCAGCCAGTCGGTGTAGCCGCGGTTCACCACGGCGCGCTGGCCGCGCAGCCCGGTCGGCGTCGTGCTGTCCGCGACCGGGATATAGCCGACCGAATGCTGGTCGGTGTGGACGTAGCGCACGCCGAAGTCGCCGCGGATCGGGATGGGCAGCAGCGACTGGGTGTCGAACTGCGCCATCGCATAGCCGCTCGACACCTGTTCGCGGATTTCGGACACCGCGGCGCCGCATTCGGCCCCGCAGAATTTGACCCCTGCGAAGTTGAACGTCTTTTCCCACGCTTCGGAATCGATCGCGACCCAGCTTTTCGGCGCACCCGATCCGAACAAGGTGTCGAGCCCGGTGATCTGGCGCGTGATGCTCGCGAGCGTCGTACCGGCCGGCAGCGCGGTGACCACGGTCTGCGCCGTATAGGGCAGCGTGCCGACCGACTTGAAGTCCGATTCGCGATACTGTCCGCCGGCGCGGACGGTGAAGCCGGGCGCCGCCTTCCAGTCGAAGTTCGCTTCATAGGTCTGGTTGACGGTCGTCTGCTTGAGCGGCCGGCCCTGGAAGCTGAAGCCGCCGAGCACGGTGCCGTCGGACAGGCCGGGCGCGTAGTTGAAGTTCGCCGGGTTGGAAACGTCGAAGCCGAAGCCGAGCAGCGGCGTGCTGTTGCCGTCGCGATAATCGATCGAGAAGTTGCGCGTGTCGATCGCGTCGATGAACGTCTGCAACCGCTTCTTGCCGTCCAGCACCGACCGGTTGACGCCCGCCATCAACGTCACCTTCAGCGTGTCGCTGAGATCGTGTTCGAGGTTCCAGTTGACCTGGCCGAAGCTCGATACGTAGCGGTCGACCAGTCCTTCGGACCGGACGTCGACGCCGTCGAACAAGCCATAGGTCAGCGAGCCCAGCGGATCGAAGGCGACGTCCTTCACCGATACCATCGGCTGGCCGTTGTTGGTGATGCTGCGGCCGAAGGACAGGCCGGCGATGTAATTGTCGCGGCGGGTGACGTCGAGCCGCGAATAGAGTGCGTCGATCCACATGTTGGTCTTGTCGTCAGGCGCCCATTGCAGCGTGACCGAGCCGCCGATCCGTTCCTGCGTCTGTTCCGAATTGAGGTAGCGCGGGATGCGCGGCAGGAAGGCGCCGCTGCCCTGGACATTGGGCAGATCGGGGCGACGCAGGCCGATCACCGTGTTGTAAGCCGCCGTGCTGCTGGTGCGCGGGTTGCCGGTGCTGCACAGGTCGGCGGTCGCGCCCTTGGTGCCGATCGGCGGGCTGACCGGCGCGTAGCCGACGGGCGTGCAGAAGGGCGCGTTGACGCCGGCGGTGGTGAGGCCATTGGTGTTCGCCGACAGGATGTCCACCGCCGAATAGCCGACTTCGCGCGTTTCGCGCTTCTGGTAGGAGCCGGAGGCGAGGATGCCGAAGGTGCCGTCACCGAACTTCTTTGACACGAGCAGCGAGGCGCGCGGGTTCACCTTCTTCGACAATTCACCGTAGATGCCCCGCAGCGTCGCGGCGACGACGAAGTCCTGCTTGTAGTCGAGCGGCTTGGGCGCGCGCAGATCGACCGTCGCGCCCAGCGATCCTTCCTCCAGGTCCGCCGACGGGGTCTTGCGCACGGTCAGCGACGAAAAGATTTCGGACGGGAAGACGTTGAAGTCGAAGCTGCGCCCCGCATTCTGTGCGCCGTAGATGTCGGACGAACCGGTCTGCGCCGATCCCTCCATGCCGTTGATGCGGACACGCGTGAATGCCGCGCCGAGGCCGCGGACGGAGATGTTGCGTCCTTCGCCGCCATCGCCGCGCGCCAGCGACACGCCGGGCACGCGCTGCATCGATTCCGCCAGGTTGGAATCGGGGAACTTGCCGACATCCTCGGCGACGATGCTGTCCACCGATGCGGTTTCGCGGCGCTTGAGACCCAGCGCGCTGTTCAGCGAGGCGCGGAAACCGGTGACGACGATGTCGTCGCCCTCACCCGTCGTGGTCGCGGTCTGGTCCGCCGGCGTGGTCGCGGCCGGCGTCTCCAATGCGGTGGAGTCGGCGGAAGGGGTCTGCTTCTGCTGCTGTCCGGGTGCCGAGGCCGGCGCGGTCTGCGCCACGGCCGGCGCCGCCGCGAGTGCCGTCGCCATCGCCACCACCGATACCGCGCCGCTGATCGTTCCCACACGAACCATGGTCATCTTGCCCCTCTCCTGTTGTGCCGACCGGGTCGTTCCCGACTTCTCTGGCGTCACGTCGAGGCTAGGCGAGCGGCATGAGTGGTCAAGTCACTATCTGTGTGTTGTATCCAGCATGTGGGAATATAGCCGCTACGGCTTGATCCTGGGCGCTATTCCGACGCAACCGTTGCAATAACGCAACAACTTACAGCATGATGGACCGCCGGGGTTCAATCGACGCTCCGCTGCGTGATCGTCGCCGACGCCAGTCCTGCGGCCCTGGCCGTCAGCGTGATCGTACCCGCGCCGCGGCCGCGCAGGAACGCCACCGCCCGTCCGTCGACGACCTGCCGCCGGGTCGACGCGAACGGCGTGTGATCCGTGACGCCGCCATTGTCGAACGCCGCCAGCGCACCGGTGCCGCTCACCTCCAGCGTGACCGCATCCGTGGCGGTGGGCACGACCACGCCGCTGGCATCGACGACTTCGACCCGCACGGCGACGACGTCGTCGAAGCCCGACCCGACCGCCTTCGCCTCCGGGACCAGTCGCAACGCCGCTGCCGGGCCGGCCGTGCGCAGCACGTCCTCCGCCACCTTGCGCCCGCCACGATAGCCGATCGCGCGCAGCTCGCCCGGCGCGAACGGCACCTTCCACACGATCGCGCTGTCGTCGGCATGGCGCGGCTTGCGCCCCAGCGAGCGACCGTTCAGCGACAGCTCGACCTCGTCGGCATTGGCATAGACCTCCACCGTCTCGTCATGCGGACGGCGGTCGTCGGGCGACCAATCGGCGAGCGCGCCCGGCCCCTTCGGCTGCGGCACCGCGATGCCGACCATCGTCGGCATCTCGCTGACGTCGACCACCGCGGTCACCCGGCGCGCGAGCTTGACGACCGGCGTTTCCGCCCACCAGCTCGCCCGTTCCCAGCCGATAGGCTTGACCCCATCGACGCGGTCGACCAGCCCCGACGGATTGCTGATCGCGGGCCAGCCGATCCGGTCCGCCTCGCCAAGGTAATCCGCGCCCGTCCACAGGAACATGCCGGCGTAGGCGGGATCGTCGCGCACCACGATCCAGCTTGCCCGGTTCTTGCTGTTCTCGGTGCCGACGATCGCGCGGCCCGGCTTGTCGGCATGCGCCTTGGCCAGCTCCGTCTCCCGGTAATTCTGGCCGACGACGTCGAGCAGGTCGGCGGTGCCGTTTTCGTAATCGTGCGTCGTGTTGGGCCGGAACAGCGCCATCGTGACGGGCCGCGTCGGATCTTCGGCGTGGAAGATCGTCTTGAGCCGGGTGATGATCGACTGTGCGACCAGCGGATAGGGCGTGTCGTGGATCTCGTTGCCGATCGACCAGATCACCACGCTGGGATGATTGCGGTCGCGCCGCACGAAGTCGCGCGCGTCGATCGACGACCAGTCGGTGAAGAACAGGTGATAATCCTGCGGGTTCTTCGCGACCGTCCACATGTCGAACGCCTCGTCCATCACGATCAACCCCAGCCGGTCGCACAGGTCGAGGAATTCGGGGGAGAAGGGATGATGCGCGGTGCGGATCGCGTTGACGCCGAGCGCCTGCAACCCGCGCAACCGCCGCTCGTAGACCGCCAGCGGCACCGCCATGCCGAACGGACCGCCGTCGGCGTGGATCGCCACGCCCTTCAGCTTGATGTTGCGCCCGTTGAGCCAGAAGCCCGTCGCCGGCACGAACCGCGCGTCGCGGATGCCGAACGGCACGCGCTCTTCGTACAGCACCCGTCCATCGCCGGCCCGCACCCGCACCAGCGCGCTGTAGAGCGCGGGATCGCGGATGTCCCAGCGCCGCGGATCGGCCACCGCGCCAGTCAGCGACACGGCCGTCGTCCGTCCGGCGGGCAGCATGGTCACCGCGCCCTGCATCGGCGGCAGCTCGCGACCCTGGGGCGTGCGGATCACCGCCTCCAGCCGCACCGCGACCGGCCGGGCGGATTGGTTGGTCACGTCGCTCGCGATGGCGAGCCCGGCGCTCCGGGCGTCGAGGCTCGCCACGCGCACCTGCGTGCCCCAGGGTTCGGCATGGACGTCGCCGGTGACGATCAGCCGGACGTGGCGATAGATGCCGCCGCCCGCATACCAGCGCGAGGCGGGCTGCGCCGAGGTATCGGCGCGCACCGCGATCACATTGTCCGCCCCCGCAGCGTTCAGGTGGGGCGTGATCTCGTAGCGGAAGCTCGCATAGCCGCTTGGCCGGTAGCCGACGTGGTGGCCGTTGATCCACACCCCCGATCGCTCCATCACGCCGTCGAATTCCACGAAGACGCGGCTGTGGGCGGCACTGGCGGGCAGCGCGAAATGCTTGCGATACCAGGCGACACCGGTCGGCAGGAAGGCGCCCGACCCGGTCGCCGCGGCCTGTCGATCGAACGGGCCCGCGATCGCCCAGTCGTGCGGCAGGTCGACGCGCTGCCAGCCGCCGTCGCCGAACGCGGGCCGCTCCGCGCCAGCGACGTCGCCGCGGGTGAAGCGCCAGCCGGCATCGAACGCCCGCGCGCCACTGGTCTGCGCCCCGGCTTGCATCGCCAGCAGCGTCATACCAGCTGCCAGGGCTGCCAGTGTCGTCCTGATCGCGATCATCGCCCGCGCACCCTCTTCACCGCCTTCCCACGTTCGAAAAAGGCCGCGCCTTTCACATTGTGGGATTGATTATTGTGAATTGAAACTCATCGGAAAGCGGTGCAATGTCAAGGCATAGCGGCCGTGCGAGCCGCCCGATGCACGGCGAAGTGCCGGATGAGAGGAGCCTGACGTGAAGCATGGGATCTGGTTCGCCGCTGCGGCGCTGGGTATGGCGACGACCGCCTGGGGCCAGCAGCCCCTGCCGATGCTGACCGCGAAGCCGGGGGCGCAGGCGACCCCGCCGAAGTCATGGATCGACCAGACGACCGGCCACCGCATCGTCCGCATTTCCGACGAGCCCGGCAGCAGCAGCAACTATTTCAACGTCAACAGCTACACGCCCGACGGCCGCTGGATGGCATATAGTTCGCCGAGCGGGATCATGGCGCTGAACCTCAAGACGTTCGCGTCGAAGCTGATCATCCCGGGCCGCGTCAGCCTGCAATTCGTCGGCCACCGCACCGGCACCGTCTATTACCTGACGGCGCTGGAGCAGACGCAGGGGCACGACGCCAATTCCGCCTTCACGCCCGGCGCCAGCGCCGGCCGCCCCGCGCGCGAGCGGGGGCCGCGGGCGATCATGGGCTATGACATTGCGACGGGCAAAAGCCGGCAGATCGCGGTGCTCGATCCCGGCTATTCGATCGCCACGATCAACGCGGACGAGACGCTGTTCGCCGGCGCGCGGAACACCGGCGACGGTCCGGGCGCCGGCGTCGCACCGGGCAGCGTCATGGCCA
Source organism: uncultured Stakelama sp. (assembly GCA_964419295.1). Lineage (GTDB taxonomy): Bacteria > Pseudomonadota > Alphaproteobacteria > Sphingomonadales > Sphingomonadaceae > Sphingomonas. Next base: position 14,668 of record CAYQPM010000012.1, read on the forward strand.
GTCGCGATCCCGCGAGCGAGGTCGGCCCGCACGGCGAAAAGCTGACCTATGCCGAGGGGCGCGAGGTGCAGATCAACCGCCGGCTGATGCAGCGCATTCCGATGGAGATCTTCACGATCAACATCGCCACCGGCGCGCGGCGGACGATCACCGCCTCGACCGATTGGCTCAACCACCTGCAATTCTCGCCGACCGATCCGAACCTGCTGCTGTATTGCCACGAGGGCAATTGGCACGTCGTCGACCGGCTGTGGCTGGTCCGCGTCGATCGTCCCGATACGCCCAGATTGCTCCACGTCCGCACCATGAACATGGAGATCGCCGGCCACGAATGGTGGAGCGCGGACGGACGCACCGTCTGGTACGATTTGCAGACGCCGCGCGGCGAGGATTTCTGGGTGGCGGGTTATGACGTCGCCACGGCCAAGCGCCGCTGGTATCACCTCGATCGCAACGCCTGGGGCGTGCACTTCAACAGCGCGCCCGACGGCAAGACCTTCTCCAGCGACGGCGGCGATCCCGAGATGGCGGCCCACGCGCCGGACGGCAAATACATCTATCTGCTCCGCCCGCGCGCGATCCCCGACGTGGCCGGCATCCACGCGGCGAACAGCGCAGACCTGATCACGCCCGGCGCCTTCGATCCCGAAAAGCTGGTCGACCTGCGCAACCACGATTATCGGTCCGAACCCAACGCAAGCTTCACGCCCGACGGCAAGTGGCTGGTGTTCCGTTCGAACATGTGGGGACCGGGGCACGTCTATGCGGTGGAGATCGCCAGGCCGCGCCCCTGAGGGGCGGCCGCCCTACAGCAAGGTTTCCAGCGCGATCGGGAAGTGCGTCGGACGCACACCCGTCGCGTGCCAGACCGCGTTGGCGACCGCGCCGGCGGTGCCGGTGATGCCGATCTCGCCGACGCCCTTGATGCCGAGCGGGTTCACGTACGGGTCCTCCTCGGGCACCTGGATGCAGTCCAGCGAGGGCACGTCGGCGTTCACCGGCACGTGATAGTCGCCCAGATCGGCGTTCATGATGCGGCCCGTGCGCGGATCGACGATCGCGCGTTCGTGCAGCGCGAACGACACGCCCCAGATCATCCCGCCGTAATATTGGCTGTCCACCATGCGCGGGTTGATGATCCGCCCGGCCGCAAAGGCACCGACCACCCGCGTGGCGCGGATCTGGCCGAGGTCGGGATCGACCGTGACCTCCGCGAACACCGCGCCGTGCGCATGCAGCGCATAATCGTCGCGGGCGGGATCGGCGGCGCCGGTGCCCTTGCCCTCCACCGACGCGCGACCGGCACGGCGCAGGATATCGGCATAGGTTTCGCCGCGACTCTCGTCGTCGCGGCGACACAGCCGGCCGTCGCGCGCGACGACGCCGGTGTTCCCGGCGCCATAGAGCGGCGATGCCGGATCGTTGGTGGCGAGCGCCGCCAGTTCGGTGATCACCGCATGTCCCGCCTCGTGGATCGCCATTCCGGCGGTAGCCGTATGGCCGGACCCGCCGGCGATCCCCGCATCGGGCAGGTCCGAGCTGCCCGAGCGGAAGTCGGTCCGTTCCATGTCCAGCCCCAGGCTGTCGGCGGCGATCTGGGCCAGCGCGGTCCAGGCGCCCTGCCCCATGTCATGGGCGCCGATCTCGACCGTGCCGCGCCCGTCGTCGCGCAGGATGGCGCGCGCATGCGCTTCGAACATGATCGCCGGGAAGGTGGCGGTGCCCATGCCCCAGCCGACCAGCAGCCCATCCGCATCGCGCATGCTACGCGGCGCCAGCGGACGCTTCGACCAGCCGAACCGATCCGCCCCTTGCGCATAGCATTCGCGCAACGCCTTGGACGAGAACGGTTTGCTCGACATGGGATCGACTTCGGCATAATTGGCGAGGCGGAAGGCCAGCGGGTCCATGCCGCAGGCATAGGCCGCCTCGTCGATCGCGCATTCGAGGGCGATCGATCCGGTCGCTTCGCCCGGTGCGCGCATGAAGCCCGGCGTGCCCGAATGCACGCGCACCACTTCATGCGCGGTGCTGATCGCGGGACTGGCGTAGAGCGACTGGGTGGTGTTGGACGCGGGTTCGAAGAAATCGTCGAACATGCTCGACACGGTCCGGGTGTGATGGCTGAGCGCCGTGATCCGTCCGTCGGCGTCGGCGCCGACCCGCACGGTCTGCCGCGTCGGCGCGCGATGGCTGACGGGACCGTACATCTGTTCGCGGCGCAGGACGAGCTTCACCGGCTTACCGGCCAGCCGTGCGGCGAGGATGCCGAGCACCATCGGACCGGCGATCATCCCCTTCGACCCGAAGCCACCGCCCAGGAAGGGGCTGCGGATATGAATGTCGGCGGGATCGATCCCGAACAGGCCGGCGATGCGACCCTGCGCCATCGCCATCCCCTGGCTCGGCATGTCGATCGACAGCGTCTCCCGATGCCCATCCCTGCCCCACGCGGCGACGATCGCATGCGGCTCCATCGCATTGTGATATTGCGAGGGCGTCTCGTAGATCGTCTCGATTGTCACCGCCGCGTCCCGCAACGCCGCGTCGACGTCGCCGATCGCGGCGACGGCCGGCTGTCCGGCGCCGACGACCGGCGGTACGAAGGGGTCGGCCGCATCCAGCCCGACCAGCGGCACGTCCGCATCATAGTCGGGCGCCAGCAACGCCGCGCCCTCGGTCGCGGCCTCCAGCGTATCGGCGATCACCACCGCGATCGGCTGGTGCGCATAGCGAACGCCGTCGGTCTGCAGCAGGTCGAGCCGGAACATGAAGGGATTGGTCTTTTCGTCCGGGTCCTGCGCCAGCGCCGGCCGGTTGTCGGGGGTCATCACCGCGACGACGCCGGGGTGCGCGCGCGCCGCCGCGACGTCGAGCGCGGTGACCCGGCCCGATGCGATCGCGCTGACCGCCATCACGGCGTGCAGCATGCCCTCGGGATGATTGTCCGCGGCATAGGTCGCACGCCCGGTGACCTTGAGCGCACCTTCGGCGCGGGTCAGCGCCTGGCCGATGTTCGATCCTTGACGCCGGTGCAGCGGCGCGGTGGTGAGCGTGACGTCAACCATGGTCGATCTCTCCGGCAAGGGCGGCGAAGGGCGAAGCGGGTAGCGCGGGCAGGCGCGCGGGGGTGCCGGCGGCGGCGCGCAGCAAGGCGCGCACCGCGATCCGCCGGGCGAGATCGATCTTGAAGCCGTTGTCGCCGGACGGCCTCGCATCGGCGAGTGCGGCATCCGCGACCCGTTCGAAGGTCGTGCGATCGGGCGTCGCACCACGCAGCAACGCGTCGGCCGCCCCGACGCGCCACGGCTTGGCGGCGACTCCGCCCAGTGCCAGCCGCCCTTCCCGGATCCGACCGTCGACGATGTCGAGCGCCGCGGCGGCGGAGACGACGGCGAAGGCGTAGGAGGTCCGCTCGCGCAGCTTGATATAGCGGGCATGCGCCGCGAACGCGCGGCTGGCGGCGGGCAGACGGACGGCGACGATCATGTCGCCCGGCGCCAGCACGGTCTCCTGCCACGGCGTCTCGCCCGGCAGGCGGTGGAGATCGACCAGCGCCACCTCGCGCTGCCCCTCCACGCCCTCGATCTCGACGATCGTATCGAGCGCGGCGAGCGCGACGCAGAAGTCGGACGGGTGCGTGGCGATGCACTTGTCGCTCCAGCCCAGGACGGCGTGCAGCCGGTTCTCGCCGCCCAGCGCATCGCAGCCCGAACCGGGATCACGCCGGTTGCAGGCGCTCGCCGTGTCCCAGAAATAGCTGCACCGCGTCCGCTGGAGCAAATTGCCCGCCACGGTGGCGGCGTTGCGCAACTGCGGCGACGCCCCCGACAGCAGCGCCTCGGCGACCGCGGGAAAGTCGGCGGCAAAGTCGGAATCGAACGCCAGCGTGCTGTTCCGCACCAGCGCGCCGATCCTCACGTCCCCGTTCGCCAGCCGCTCGATTCGGTCGAGACCCGGCAGGTGGGTCAGGTCGACCAGCCGATCCGGCGCCGCGACGCCGCATTTCATCAGGTCGAGCAGGTTGGTGCCCGCGCCCAGGAACATCGCGCCGCCGTCGGCGCCGGCCGCGACCGCATCGGCGACACGCGTCGGACGGACATAATCGAACCGGTTCATGCCGCCTTCTCCACGCCGGCGGCGATCATCTCGCGCTGTGCGGTGCAGACCGCCTCTGTGATCCCACGATAGGCGCCGCAGCGGCACAGATTGCCGCTCATATTCTCGCGGATCCGCTCGGGATCGTCCCCCGCCTGCGCTTCGTCGATCAGGCCGATCGCGCTCATGATCTGGCCGGGCGTGCAGAAGCCGCACTGGAAGCCGTCGTGCGCGATAAAGGCGCGCTGCACCGGGTGCAGCGTGTCGCCGTCCGCGACGCCCTCGATCGTCGTGACCGCGGCGCCGTCGTGGCTGATCGCCAGCGCCAAGCAGGAATTGATCCGCCGGCCGTCGACGATCACGGTGCACGCGCCGCACTGCCCGCGGTCGCAGCCCTTCTTGGTGCCGGTGAGGTGCAGCCGTTCGCGCAGCAGATCGAGCAGCGTGACGCGGGGATCGTCCAGCTCGATCGTGTGGCGGGTGCGGTTGATCGTAAGGGCGATGGAGAAAGTCATGCCAAAACTCCGATCGATGCTATGACAGCGTCAATACCGACCTGTGTTATACGGAGGGCTCCTCCGTTTTACAATGGAGCATGACGAAGACGCGATGCAGCCGGCGGCGAACCGACCGAACCGCACGATCCGATCCGACGTGCAGCGCAATCGCGAACGGTTGCTCGCCGCCGCCAAGACGGTGTTCGGGCGCAGCGGCATGCGCGCCACGCTGGATGCGGTCGCGCGCGAAGCGGGCCTCGGCATCGGCACGCTGTACCGCCACTTTCCCACGCGGGAGGCGCTGTACGAGGCGGTGTACCGACGCGACGTCGAACATCTGGTCGGGCTCGCCGATCAGGCGATCACCGCGCCCGATCCGGTCGAGGGGCTGCGCTGCTGGCTGCACGCGATGATCGACGTGATCGCGACCAAGAAGGGCATGATCGCCGCGCTCGCACTGGCGGCGGACGCCACCAATGCCATTTCAGCCCGCACGACGGGGCCGCTGCGCACGGCGATCGACGGACTCGTCGGCCGCGCCGTCGCGGCCGGGCAATTGCGGAACGGGGTCGACGGAGAAGCGCTGCTGCTCGCCGTCGTCGGCATGAGCATGCTGCGCGATCAGCCGGGGTGGCAGGACAGCGTCAGGCACCTGATCGATGCGCTGATCGACGGGCTCGGCCTGGCGGGGAAGGCCGGCGCGACGACCTGATCGATCAGGAGTCGGCGCCGACCGGCTCGTGATACGGGCAGCCGTTGGTGCGGGCGCGGAAGTCCGCCGAGTGGCGATAGGTCGCGTTGCGCGCCCGGTTGATGTTGCCGAGCGGCTGGTGCGCCACCAGCCCGGTCCACACGCTGAAGCGCGTTTCCTCGTTGATGCGGCGGACATGCTCGTCGCTCCAGCTGTCCTGCGCGGCGGCACGGATCGTCGCGACGCGCTGGAACGGTGCTTCGTCCTCCCGCCATTCGACCGTGGGATCCTCGATCGGCTGCCGTTCCAGATCGCGGCAAAGCTGAACCTGGAATTCCCACTCCGCGTCAATACCCGCCATCCCGCTCCGCACGTCCTCGCGAATGGCGTCCTCGCGGCCGTTCACCTCGACGATCCGCCCGGTGAACGCGGTCAAGGCAGGGGCGACCGGCACCACCCGGAACTTGGCGACATGATCGCCCCAGCGAAACGGCGTTACCGAATAATAGGTCTCGCCCAGCGGATCGACGTTGGGCGCGCCACCCAGCGAATCGACCGCGGAGCTTTGTGCGCCCACCGCCTCCAGCGCGTTGTGAACGCCGCGCAGTGCCGCGGACAGGACGGTCTTCGTCCCTTCCAGCCGATCGGTGGTGCGGGCGAGCATCTTGAGGTTGGCGAGGAACTTGTCGGCGGTCTTCGCCTGGAACACCTTGCCGTTGACCATGACGAAATCCTGCGCGCTGCCCTCCGCGCCCGGTAGGCGCTCGCCCGCCGCGTTCAGCACCTTGATGGCGAGGCCGCGCGGCAGGCTGATCGTATCGGGCAGGATGTCTCCGGCATTGGTCGACATCCGCATCAGCACCTCGTGCCGGCCGGGCGTCGCGAACAGCCCCTGCGCCAGTTCCGGCGGCAGATCGGCGTCGACGAACAATTCGCCCGCGACCAGGCCGTGCGACTTGGCGTGCACCGACCGCACCGCGTGGCCGTAATCCTCCTCCGTCCGCTTGAGGATGACGTCGAAGGCCGCGTTCAGCCCGTCGATCGTCTGCGGCTCGTCGGGCTGCCGCTCTTCGACGTCGGCGCGATAGCGGATGGGGGCGTTGACCATGTCGTGAATCTCATCATATCTGCGGGTGTCGCGTGATGAACCCCCGAGCGGCATGCAAGGTTTCGGTACGATCCGGTCCATTTGGGCGGTGACGAGCACAACGCTCCGATCGCCGACCTCACGCCGATCAGGAAAGCCGCCGGGTCGAACGGTCTGACTAAGGCGCGACGGCAATGAAAAAGCCCGACCGCTGATGAAGCGATCGGGCTTTTTCGATGGTGGGCGTGGCAAGGATTGAACTTGCGACCCCTGCGATGTCAACACAGTGCCACCGCCTCATGACCATCGAAAGTCCCCGAGAACCGCGAAAAACCGGCAATCACCGCGCTCCTTGCCGCACTTCTATGCCAATTTTGCCCGAGGTTCAACTCGGCACTGTGTCATTGATGTGTCACCCACCGAACGGGCCTCAACTGTATCTAAAATACCTGGATAAGCGTTTTTATGTAATCGGACGCGCCTATGGTAATATCGCCATGCAAGCCCGTAACAAGCTAAACCGTCTCTATCTGAAAAGAAAAGCTGTTAGGGACAAACTTTACAACGCCAATATTCCGTACTTCATTTTCTTTCATGAAGTCTAGCATCCAGTCGTTGCGGAACCGCCTGAATAGGTCCCAGTCACCTAAAAGCTGCAAACCTTCCGCTGGGATTTGGGCCGCAGCAAAGTCCCCAAATTCAGATTTGGCACATACGGCAAGGGACTCGCGGGCGCCGAGTTTGGCAATAACACTGGACAACCGCCTTGGAACAAGAAGCCCGTTTAAGCAACTTCGAAACTGCCCGTCTGGATCATCCATCAATGCAGGAGTTTGGGCAGCATCGATCTGCGATCGCGAGAACAATATAGAAATATCAAGTTCCGCGATTAATTCCTCTGGCAAACGGCCGGCGCGCTGCTCGGTTGAAAAAGCGACCGCGCAAATTGCCGAAGCCCAAAGAGCTTTTTGACTCTTTCTTGTGGCTCCAAACAACGAGATAAACTTGGCCTCTTCATCGGAGTCAAAGCCTCGAGGATCGCCACCAATAATAGACCTGTAATGGGCAACCAGCCGCGTGTTTGCCGCAGCGTCGTACAAGCCCGCAAAGCCTGCGTTCCAGAACCATGTACTCGCAGCACGAGGGTTTTGCGTCACCCACCCCCGCTGTTCCAGAGCCACCATTGGAGGAAGAAGGTTTAAGTACGGCAAAAATTCACGCTTCAATACGCCACAATGGGAACGAAGGAAAGAAATGACCCTTACGGCCGCTTCCACTACATCGTCCCAAGCGCCTTGAACTTCCTGTTTGGATAAATCTAAGACAGCCGACTGCCTTAGATCACCTCGCCTAAGAAGGGAGATCGACTGCAATAAAGGTAGCCCGTCGTCCCCAAAAAACGTGCCCAAGCTTGCATGCTTTTCAAGCGACTCCAGCCACTTATCTCTAAGGTTCCAGTTGGTGTCGAACGATTTAGCTACAACGAGGTCAAACGTGTTAAGCGTCAGTCCGGTCTTGTTAACTTTCTCAAATATACGTGAAATAGCGGACGGCTCTATTTCTCCGTCAAGCTTAACTACTGGAAATTCATAGTCGTGAATGGCACTCAACCGGTACGTATACAAATCCGTAATAAGATTACGGATGATAGACGATTTGACGGGATCGAGAATTTTCATCAAGATCCGGTCACGCCAATTAAAAAATTCTGTCGCAGAACGGAGTGCGGTAAGAGGTATCACCCTACGTTCGATTTGATTCTCGGGAGTTTGATAGTTTCGCTCCCATTGGCGCCGACGAACAGAGATGATTGCCTCATCTATCTCTTGGTCAGCGGCAACATCCCAGCGAATCGCGAAACGTGCTTCACCTTTTCCGTACAGAGCCTGATAGAGAGAAGTCAGACGTTGCTGACCATCCAGTACGCCATAGGTGATTTTTCCTAGCGGAGGCGCACCCTCCATTGAGCGCAATCTAAAAATGGGACTGTCGCCTGCCAATAGGAGTAGGCTTCCTGCTGGCCATCCAGAAAAAACAGTAGCCAAGAGTGATCGAATATCGTTCTCGTTCCAGTCGAAGTCTCGTTGGAACTCGGGAATGCCAATGCGGCCTTGGTCAATCCCGTCTACCAATCGACCGAGATGAAACTGTTCAACCGCTGTATTTGAGTATCTCATTTTAGAATCTCATCGTTGAACCGAATTGGGGCTTGATCAATTCTTTGTATTTGCGATGCCAACCAAGACGATGGAAAGTCACCCCTGTTGCCGTGGTGAAAATAATAATAATCGACGTCGGCACCAACTCGTCCAGTTACTGCGGTGATCTGAATAATCGATAGGTCGTCGCATACGGCTAGTGAATATAGCGGTCTGGTCGGCAGCAAGCGGACGGTAATAACTGATCCGGGCACAAGATGACCTCGCTGCTTTAAATCTTTCCAAGCAGCCTCGATTCTTGAAATTGACTCCGTAACGGCGTAGCCTAGCGCATCAGGAGTCATATTCTGCGTCGATGCCAGTCATCGAAGTACGGACCTTGAGGATCTGGAAAGAAAAAGCTCACGCGCGAGGGCCTTTGCCTGGCACCGTCAAACACTCGCGATACATTTTGTTCAATCCAGCTTTGTGGATTTATCAAAAGGAATGAAAGCTGCGATCGCGCCTGATAGATTTCGTGCCAGTTCAGAGATGTAATCGGTCCCGCCCCGACGAGTTGCTGCGCAGAAATTCCTCTATTGATGCCGACGAGTCTCATCATTTCGCGGTATACGTTACGCCGCAAAGCCAGTTCAAAAAAAAGTGAAAGCGCGCCGGTGGATACAAGCGTCGTAGCGATAGCTAGCGCCGTGTTCGAGACCCACGGTGTAGATGTTTTCGCTGTCAGTCCGGCGCCTACGCAGCCTGCAACGGTCATCGCGAATCCGATAAATCGCGCCTTCCAGTCAGTGACCTCAACAGCAAGATTATCAGTAGCTTTGATCATCGCGCCCCCATCCCTTCATTGTGTCTGGGGCGGATCCAAAGTGCAACCGTGCCCTTGAGGTTTGTCACCGCTGGCGCACAGCTTGTAACCTTTGAGCCTGCCTTACAGACGAGGTGCTGATTAGCTTAGAAGATAGGACTCCACATAATCGCGCTAGGCGCGTAATTAGAGGGTATCTTATGAGCGACTCGGAGCCAACATGTCACGCATCGCATACTACCGCTGTTCAACGTCAGATCAGAGCGTGGAGTCCCAACGTCAGGCGCTAGGCGGCGTCTTTGACAAAGAGTTCGCCGATGAGGGCGTGTCCGGCGCGGTGCTTGCTGCTGATCGTCCGGGCTTCGCAGCATTGCTAGGTTACGTTCGTGAAGGCGATACCGTCTGCATCTACGCCATCGACCGTCTAGGCCGTGACGCGCTCGATGTTCAGGCGACCATCCGCCGGTTGATCGACAAAGGGCTAACGGTGGATGTTCGCGGCTTGGGTCCGATTGCCAAGGGCGTAGGCGAGTTGATCGTTGCTGTACTAGCGCAGGTTGCCGAAATGGAGCGCCAGCGGATTAGAGAGCGGTGCAATGCAGGCCGCGCCGCCGCGAAGGCCTCGCTTGCGACGACTGGCAGGACGCATAGAGGCAAGGCGAGCCTTGGCAGGCCTGTTGCAGCAGATCGCGTTCAGGTTCAGGCATGGCGTAAGGATAATGCTGCCAGCATCGCCCAGACGGCGGCGCAGTTTGGCTTGTCGCTTGCTACCGTTAAACGGTATTGCGCCGCCGCCTAATGGCAACGTGCGGCGAGTAATTGCACTCGCGTAGAGGACGAAGTCCTAGAAAACACGTTGTTTGGTTATCCCAATCCACGCAGTCAGATGCTCGGTCGAGTTCAAGCCTCACACATCCCAAGTTACTAAGGGGTCTTTGACCGCACCCTAAACCCCCATTTACCGGCCGCCGGTATAACGGCGGCGTGTCCAAAAAGCCGTTCCGCGCCGTTCCCATCCAACTGGGCAAGCACCACCGCGCGAAGCGGCGGCGGGCGCGGTTCCGACGAGCAGCTATACCGGCGGCGATCCTTGGGGCCGCGGCTATGGTGGGCGGCATCGTTGGCATCATGCCACCTTCAACCCTGTCGTTCCTCGAACCTGGCTACGAGGGTGCGGTCAGCGGCTGCACTGTCACGGACGGCGATACCATCCGCTGCAATGGCGAGCGCATAAGGCTGCTGGGCATCGATTCGCCTGAACTGCCCGGTCATTGCCGCGAAGGCCGGGACTGTGTCGAAGGTGATCCTATGAGGCGACGCAATCGCTAGCTGACGCATTGGGGGGGGGGGACGATCCGCATCAATCGGGTTGGCGAAGATCACTGCGGACGTACCTTAGTCACCCTGTTCAGCGACAAGGGCGATCTGTCGTGGTGGCAGCTTGAACACGGACAGGCGCTTTACAAGCCGAAGGGTATGATCGGAAGCGGTCCTGCGCACGTGCCCCTAGGCTGTCGCGTTCTAGCGTCTGTTATTGGAAATCATGTTGGACGCACTCGTCCAGCCATTTACAACGGTTCGGTACCGCGCTTATCCTCTTAACCATAATATAAACAGGAGGATAGGATGAGCAGAAAGGTCGTTTACGGCTTCGCAGTCATGCTCGCGGCGCTTGGAACCCCGCTGGCAGCGCAGACAGTACAGCCGCGTTTTACGTCGTTGACCGTTTTTGGCGATAGCCTTGTAGATGCGGGCAACATCAGATCGCTTGGCCTCGGTGCGAGCCCAACGCAGGGCTATTTCAATGGGCGGTTCACAAATGGGTATGATTATACCGACCTGCTAAGCATTAGCTTGTATGGCGCTCCTACCGTGGCTTCTCGGCTTGGAGGAACGAACTTCGCGTTTGGTGGGGCAAGGGCCACGTCAACGACAGGCGTTCCTGACCTTGTTGAACAGCTAGGTTTGTACAGTGGCTACCTTGCGACCGGGAAGGCAGTCGATCCAAACGGGCTATATGTCCTCAACTTTGGCGGGAACGACGTTTTTGCTGCGGCTGCGCCCGGCGTACCTAGCGGCTATGCAAGTGATAGTGCATTTCTGCAAAGTGCAGCTTCGATCTACGCTAGCGGCATCCAAACGTTAAGCGATCTAGGCGCGCGCAACTTTCTAATCACTGGCTTTCCTGTGGCCACTGGTGCAGGGCTGCCGTTATCCGTCGAAGCGGACGGTTACCTGACAAGTGCACTAGGAAACCTGAGTCTCACGGGCGACACGACCCTGTTCAGGTTCAACTACCTTGACTTCTTTCAGCGCCTTACAGCCGATCCCAGCGCCTTTGGCATTGCAGGGCCGCTTATCCAGCCTGATCCTAGTCGCTCCGATGGCGGTACCTGTCAGGGGGCAAAGGCATATCCCGCTTGCACAGGGTATTTCTCGTTCGACGGAACGCACCCGACCGCAGCCATACAGCAGGCAGCGTTCAACGATATGAACCGGCAGTTTAACTTGACGGCGTCCGTCCCCGAGCCCGCGACGTGGGCGATGATGATCCTCGGTATGGGCGCTGTCGGCTTCGCTATGCGTCGGCGTCAGAAGAACGTTACAACGATCGTCGCTTACGCAGCCTGACCTACTCCCCGCAGCCCGTCTGCGGGCTTGTTGGAAGCCGTCGTTCTCCAAGAGAATGGCGGCTTTCCTGTTTGGGTGCTGCGGACCTGTAGGGGTGCTGCACTGCTATCGGTAGAATGTCCACAAGTGGTGGAAAGCGGATCGGCGGCTTTTGAGAAAGACGTTCAATCGAGTAGCGGAAGTGGCGCCCCGATAACCATTGTCCTTGCCCTTAAAACGGCGCGCAAATACGGCATTGGTAACGCGAAAAAGCGGCGCGGTGTGAGCCCCAAGAACTCCTTTGCATCACGCAGGAAATGAGGAACATCATGATAGCCGGGTGGAGCGATGCCATGATCAGGCGCCACCTCTGCCATCATCATGGTGACAAGTACGCGAAGGAAACGCGTGCGCCGCGTGAGAAGCTTGAAGGGGTAGCCGAAATGTTGATTAGTGAGGCGGAGCAGGGTGCTTGAGGATACGCCGAGCATTGCGGCGGCCTCGGTTGAGTTCGACATCTCTCGCCTACCGATGATCTCGGCGACACTAGCAAGCATTGCCTCGTCGCGGTGCGGAGCCGGCAACGCTGACAGTAGAAATTCGTCCAATGCCGGCTTCACGCCTTCGCCTCGGTTGGGTTCTTGCAAACACTCGATCAGCTCGAGCGTGCGCTCGGCAGCCCAGAACCGATCGAGCGGTACGATCTGATCGCGAAGACCATCGGCCGGCTGGTTGATCCAACGCGCCCAGCCGGCGGGACTTAGGTCGATGACTACTGTGACGCCTCCTTGGGAGGTGACCGGCATGGCGCAACTTGTTCCGCCGTAGAGCATCGCAGACCCGAGTGGGTTTGCCATACGCTTGCGAGTACGGACCGTTACCCTTCCATTGGTGAGGACGATCCATAGCTGTGCCCAACCGGGTAAGACCCAGCTGTCTGGCCCCTTCCAGATTGCAGGATCGGAATCTAGCACGGCGTAGCTCGCGACCAGCGCGGACAGCGCCTCCACGGGACGTTCGTAGCGAAGCGCCGTTCCGACCGGCAAGCCAAAGCTTGCTGGGTCGATATCCGGAACGAGGCTGCCGCTGGGGATCATCATGACTGCTGTCTCTAGCAGGCGGAACCCTACGCGTCAGTCTGAAGAGGATTATTTGTGCGAGGTTCCGCAGCCGACCGTTCTGACACATGCGGAACGAAATGGGCCAGCCAGGTGACTTGCGCCGCCCAGATGATGAACAGTCCCAACAGCACAATTTGGAAGGCGCTCCGCAGCTACGAAAAATGTAAGGTGCTGTGGCGAGTTGGCACCTTAGCCTCGCACTTTCATTTTTGTACATATCCATCATATCTAAAAGATTGATCCGACGGTAACTAGCCGTTCAGCCTCGCCCCATGCGTGGTGGAGAGCAAGGATTTCTCAATGAAAATGATCACGCACGCACTATTCGTAGCAGGAATCCTCACAACCGCGACAAGTGCGTCAGCTGCAACGACGGTTGTTGACGTTAATGGTATAAATAATTCGTCACTTGATGGCTCGAATAGCAAGGATATCGCACTCGCTGCGGGCACCTACGCAATCAACTTTACGAACGGCGCCTATACGGCATTCAACCGGTTCGGCCTCACGTCCGGATGTAATACCTTCGGTGCAGCGTGCACCGCTGGTTTTGAAAATAGCGTTCGTTACATCATCAACGGCACAACCTTCCTGTTCGGTGACGGTAACGCAAGTGGGGGCGGCGGGCCGCAGTCGACCGGCGGGTACTACAGTACAGCGGCAGTATCTTTCGCCGCTGCCTCAAAATATGTTGGCAGTTTCACCCTGCTCGCTCCAACAAACGTGAGATTTTATCTTTACGACGATAATAGCTTTGATAACACTGGCGGCGTTTCAGTAGCGGTAACGGGCGCCGTCCCTGAACCCGCTTCATGGGCAATGATGATCCTAGGCATGGGCGCCGTCGGCTTCGCAATGCGTCGCCGACGAGTGGCCACCACGCGCTTGTCCTACGCCGTCTAACCAAGACCGAAAGCATACGTGATTAAGGCCGTCGCTCGAGAGATCGGCGGCCTTCCCGTGTCGACTATTGGGATCGACGACGGGGTTGCGGGACTGCCGCTTTGTGGGCGTCAGCGGAAAGTCCGCTTGTGGGTGGATTGCGGACCCTCGCCGGATCGGTAGCATGAGAACCATGGATGACGATCCGACAGCAGTTGTGCAGCGTCTTCTTGTTGACGGGCAAGGCGTGCCAGTCCGCAAAGTGACGCGAAACGCCCGCATCGTGCATGACCTTGGCGTGGACGGCGACGACGCAGCCGAGTTATTTGATGCGCTTCACAAGCTATTCGGCACCGACTTTGGCGCGCTTGAAGGTCAATGGCGTGAGTTTTTCAACACGGAGGGCGCGAGTCCACGTGCTACGCTCTTCGGCATTCTTGCGATCGTTGTATTCGGGGCTGTCTCCGGGATCATGTCGGCGGTCTTACACTGGCCAAAGCTGGTAGCGGTTCTGCTGGCTCTCGTTCTCTTGGTGGCTGGCTCGTGGCTTCTGTCCCGTTGGTTCGGTAGAGAGTTGAGGCCGCTTACTGTTGGTGGATTAGCCCAGATCGTTGAGGCGGGCCGCTGGCCCGATAATCCGGGGAATGTCCGGTAGTGGGCGTAAGCGGACATTCGATGGCAAACAACCGTTGGCTCCCGTGATGATCGCTTTTGGATGCCTGCTGCTGATTGTCTTTCCGCTGATTGGCCTTGCTGTTGGGGGCTATGTCGCCGGTGGTCAGGGCGCTGCGTGGGCGGCAGCAGGCGGGTTCATGATCGCTGTTGCTGTTTGCGCGGTGACGGCGGCGGCGCTGATTAAGGCAGGACGCCGCCGGTAGGATGAGCCTATGCCCAACCAAATTCATCTGGCTGATAGGCAATCCGGCTTTTGCAATGCTCATCGAACTAGATGGCTCAATTGGCCCCTTTTTTCGACCGTAGAACGCCATCCAACGATTTGTGCTACGTGGACACCCTGGCAGGGTATTTCGGCGTCTGGCGGTCGAAAAAACGGCCAATTTGATGGTAGATCACCGATGCAGAATGGACGAGTGCGACCGCCTGTTACTTACTGCGTCTAAACAGGTGCCTCCAAACGGATTGATCGCCTGCCTACCGTTAAGGACATGCGCGCGGCTTCGATCTGAAAATCGCGCGCGTTTACCCACGTAGAGAAATTTGACCTATCGAGCCCTAGGTCCTTGTAGATCGTGGTACGCTTTATACCGACAATGAGGTCCTCCCTGCTGCACGCCTTTAGGTATGCTAGTATGCGAACCTGTGTTTTGCATAGCTTCGTTGTGACACCTTTCCAATCGTGGACGTTGCAACGGGGAAAGGTGTATCGCAGAAGGTCAGGCATGAAATGCTCACTATCAATGATGTATATGGAGCATTCACCGCACTTCCCGTCTGCTCCATTTCGCATGTTCGAGCGAGCGAACGCCTGCAACATTGATGAGAATGTATGCGACTCCCGCATTCGGTGGCTATCTGCCGCTTGATCTTCTACCCGCCCGAGACAGGCCATATGAGTGGACGTGTATCCTACGTCTGGTAGACGCATCACCCCAAGGCAAATAACCTTCTTAATGTGCCTAAAGTCATTTGATGCCTTATGGTCACCCCATTTGACATATTTGACTCGGTGTGGGTTAGTAGTTACGTTAGAAACAAGCGTTGGAATATCGAAGCCTCGAACATTGTTGTACACGACTATGATTGGCTCATCCGTATCCTCGTTAATTTTGGCCTCAACCTCCGTTAACATTCGCTTCCTGACCGATTCATGACGAGAAAGATTTGAACGCCCCACCCCTATCTTCATGCAGTGGAAGTGAGCATTTTCGTAAGAGTGCGGCTGACAGGAGGTTACATTTACGTTCAGTCCCGCCTTTTTCATGATTTGGTAATTAGCCGTAACCCGAGCGGAAGCATCTAACACAAAGATGGGTGCCAAATCTTCTGGCAAGCGTCGACGCTCCACCGCCAAACTATTAATTGACCTGGACGTAGATACGCTGCCGACTTTACCACTAATGCTTTGTAGCAGGACCTTCTGGTTTAGGGTTAACAACCCTCGCGTGTAAGGTCCTTGGCAGTCGAAGGTAGTAGGGACGGCTAATTCGCCGCCCGAAGGCGCCGCCCGAAGCGCCGCTTCGAATTCATCCAGGATCATAGCGAGGTGAGGAAAATCTGCACGCACAGATACCCGCATTTGTGCAATGTCATCTACCGAAACAGTAACGATGTCAGCAGGCTTGAACTCTTCGTCCCAGATTCTAAGCCGCCGTGGCTTCCCTGCAAAGAAGGCCGGTTCAAATTTCTCGAAGCTATCGCCACACTGGGAGTACAGAAGCTGGGTCGTCATAAACAGGATAGGCGCGCTGTTCACATTAAGAGAACCGCCATACATCACGACTCTGTCTACGGGAGATTGAGAGTCAAGCACAGCGTAATCTCCGTGAGATAATTTTATACCGGAGATATAATCTAATATTTCTCTTTTAGTTGAGAGGAATACGATTACTCCTTCTCCGCCCGGCGTGAACCCTCGCGATTTAAAAGTGGAGATAAACTTTTGAACTCCCCTGCTTTTTCCTCTACCAGGCTCCGAAGGAAAGATAACAAATTCTTTTCGTGCGTCTCCATTGAGGGCCTTTTCAAAATCACCAAATAATGGTTCAGAAGAAAATTCTTTAAAAGACGAGTGACCTCTGATTAATGAGTTTCTTAGTAGATCAGTTAGTGAAGACATTTTGAATAAGTAGTTCTTTCTAAATATGAGGTATGTTTTCTATAAAGCTATACAGCGAATCAATAACATGAGCCGCGACCATCTGCGGTAGCTGCATCGACGACGTATGCTGAACTGTATGTAGAAACAAATGACCTAGAGACGCGATTGGTCAACCCGTTTGTACACGAAATGGGATGAACTGACCTAATCGCTTGGCGAATTGTTGTTTAAATAATGTGTAACTGTGTTTAATTATGTTGATCTTAAGTTACCATATCATGATCACCAGTTAAACTTAGCCAGTTGCGGTACTCGCTACGTTGCCGGATCGTGGTCGGATACGGCGTCTTCTCGGGTTATTTGGTCCAGTCATGCGATAATATAGTGGGACTCACACCGGCGGCGTTGCCTCGGCAGTCCATGAACGGCCCTGTAGCTTTCTCGCCAAATCGGTCGGCCGTAAGTGGGTGTATCGCATCAGCATTCGGGGATCACGATGCCCACTGATGACCGCGAGTTCAGCGGTGGTCAGACCCATTTCAGCGAAGCGGCTAATGGCTTCATGCCGAAGATCGTGAAAATTTAAATCGCGCATACCCGCCCTCTCCCGGGCCCGGTTCCAAGCCATTCGAAGCGCCATCGGGCTCATAGGAAACACCTTGGTCTGCGTGCGGGACAGAGAGGCCAGTATCTTAAGGGCAGCATCCGTAAGTGGGATTGTGCGCGCGTACCCCGTCTTAGTTCTCGGGATATGGGCTATCCGACGTTCGGGGCAGACGTTCGACCACGTCAGGTCAAGCAATTCGCCTCGACGTAAAGCTGTTTCAATGGCGAACAATATCGCCGGTGCGACAAGCGCGTTTCTCGTCGCTTTTAAGGCATCCGACAGCTTCGTCATCTCCCCCGGCTCTAGGCGTCGGTTCCTCGCATTTTTGACTGGTATGCGCCTGACTTGGCTAACAGCATTTTCCCGTAAGCCGATCCCCCAGTCCTTACGAGCCGTTTCCACAATAGTATGAATGAGGCCTAACTCACGGGCTATCGTTCCGGGCTTCACTTCCTTTGCCCTATTGTCCCTGTACGCGGCGATAGGGGCTGCATTGAGGTCCATCAGGGCAAGGTCGCACATGGGCGCAGACAGAAGCTTTGTGAGGCGCATACGCTCTGTGTCGGCGCTGGCCTTGGTTGGTGTCACTTCCCGGATGTAACGTCGGATTAGGTCCCCTAAAGTCAGATTGCGAAGCTGGTGACGATCGGAGGCTATTTCTCCCCGATCCATGCGCGCTTCACGTTCTCGCGCCCATTTCTCCGCCGCGTCCTTCGTGGGGAGGGTCTTGTACTCCGGCTCGAAACCTTTCCGTCGGACTTGGACGAACCAGCCCTTTGTCCTCTTGGTAATAGTCGCCAACGTGGCCTCCTGTGTCACGGTTGTGTCAGGAGCGGCGAAACGACGGTTTTCAGGCCCTCAAGCCAAACAAAAAGGCCCCGAAAATCCGTAGATTCTCGAGGCCCTTTCGATGGTGGGCGTGGCAAGGATTGAACTTGCGACCCCTGCGATGTCAACACAGTGCTCTACCACTGAGCTACACGCCCGCCGGAGGTGGGCCATTAGCCGGGGTTATCCGGGCTGGCAAGCGGTCAATTGCCGGCTCGTCAATTCAGGCCGCTGGCGCTGCCCATTTCGAACACGCGATCGACCTCCGCGACGAGGTCGCGCAGGTGGAACGGCTTGGACAGCACCCGGGCGTTCGGCATCTCGCGACCTGCCTTCAGCGTCACCGCGGCGAAGCCTGTGATGAACATCACCCGCAGGCCGGGGACCATTTCGGCGGCGCGGCGGGCGAGTTCGATGCCATCCATTTCCGGCATCACGATATCGGTGAGCAGCAGGTCGAACGTTTCCGTTTCGAGCAGCGGGATCGCCGCGGTGCCGCGGTCGACAGGCGACACGGCATAGCCCGCCCGTTCCAGCGCACGCGTCAGGTATTCGCGCATCACCTGATCGTCTTCGGCCAGCAGGATTCGGATCATCGGCATGTCGGTCCCTATTCGCGATGCGCATCTATGACGGTCAGGAGTAAAGAATTCCAGAGCGTCGAACGCCTGGACGCGCTAGGACGTGCCACAGATGGACGCTTCGTTCGAACGGATCGACGGGTTGGAGGCGGGTGACGCGGCACACGGCCCGCCGCTCAGCCCCGTCGTCCTGTCGGTGCCGCACGCCGGTCGCGAATATCCGCCGACGCTCCGCGCAGCCCTGCGACTGCCGCCATCCGCTCTCGTCATCCTCGAAGACCGGTACGTCGATCATCTCGCCATGGCGGCACGGACCGTCGAGACGATGTTCGTGCAGCGGCGCGCGCGCGCCTGGATCGACCTCAATCGAAGCGAGACGGAACGCGATCCCAGGGTTGACGAAGGCGCATCGACACAGGCGATGCCTGTCCAATCGGCAAAGCTGCGCAGCGGACTGGGGCTGGTGCCGCGACGCGCCGGGGCGGCGGGCGATCTGTGGCGGCGGCGCTTCAGCGCGCCGGAGATCGCCGAGCGGATCACCCGCGACTATCGGCCCTATCATGCGGCCGTCGGCGCGGCGTTGGCGGCAGCACGCGCCCGCTTCGGCATCGCGGTGCTGATCGACCTGCATTCGATGCCGCCCGCGGCACACCAGGCGAGTATCGTGCTGGGCGACCGCTTCGGCCAGACCAGCGTCAGCCGTTTCATCGGCCGGCTGGAGAGCGAAGCGGCGGCGATGGGCATTCGCACCGCGCTCAACACCCCTTATGCCGGCGGGCACATCCTCGAACGGCACGCCGCGCCGCTCGCCGGTATCCACGCCGTGCAGATCGAGGTCGACCGTTCGCTGTATCTCGACGCGCGGCTCGATACGGTCGGGGCCGGTGCGCCGCGCACGATCGCCTTGCTGCGACGGATGCTTGCGGCGGTGACGGAAGAGGCGCTGTCGCGGCCCTCGGGCGAGCCGGGCTTCTCACTCGCCGCCGAATGACCAAAAAAAACCACCCCGTGCGCAATGCACGAGGTGGCCAAGGTTCAGGGAGGAGACGCATCCGAAGATGCGTCATACGGGCTCGCGAAAGGGGGGACACAAGCGCCGTACAGGGTTAAAATAGGTGAGGCGTCGATTGGTTCAATAGAGCCGCAACGATGCGAGACTTTTTTCGGTCGAGCTACCCGTGGCGGCGGTGCGCGGCAGCGGTTATCGCCCGTCAGCGCCGCGAGAGCGCCGGTGCCATCCGCTGCAGCACCGTGTCGCGCAGCAGCAGGTGGTGGCGCAGCGCCGCCGCGATATGCAGCACCACCAGACCCGCCATCACCCAGCCGAGCAGGCCATGGGCATTATGGCCCAGATCGGCCAGCCCCTTGCCGATCGGCAGCGTGGGAATGTCGAACAGGCCGAACCATGACATCGCGCGCTTCGGCCCCGGGCCGGAAACCAGCATCCAGCCGGTCAACGGCATGACGATCATCAGGATGTACAGCGTCCAGTGCGTCGCATGGGCCACGCCCTTTTCCCAGGGCTGGGTGCGCGCGGGCAAGGCGGGCGGCCGATGCGCGATCCGCCACGCGACCCGGCCGGCCGTGAGGACCAGCACCGTGATGCCGATCGCCTTGTGCGCGCCCATCAGCGTGCGCAGGAACGGAATGGCGTCGTGGCCGATACCGATGACGAGGTTGGCGATGACGAGCAGCGCGATCGACCAGTGAAAGGCGATCGCCACATTCGAGTAGCGTTCGCCGCGTGCGATCCGTGCCATCTTTAACCCTTGATAGTGATGCCGGACGATCGTCTACGGCAGGCGCAGGGTCAAGCGCCGAAAACGGGGGCGGGACATGCGCCCGCCCCCGCCGATCGATCAACCGTTCTGCGGCTGCAACTGGGGCTGCGGCGTCTTGCCGAGCTGCGCCTGGCGAGCGAATATTTCGCGCATCAGCGACAGCGAGAACAGGTGCGCATACAGCAGCGGCAGCATGCCCGACTGCGACATCTTGCGCAGCTGGTCGCCGCGCAGGCCGGACAGCTTCTCTTCGTTGATCATCTGGAAGCCGCGGTAGACGAAAGGCTGCTGCCCCTCCTCGACCTGGATGGTGACCTCGCCGTCCATCAGCAGGCCGAGTTCGCGCAGCTCGTTCATGAACGCCTGCGTGCGTCCGCCGGCCTGTTCGAACTGTTCGGCGAAGTCGAGGATCGCCTTGGTGACGTTGCTCGGCTGGCCGTTCTCGAACAGCGGCTCGCCCTCTTCGAAGGCGCCGATCGCGTCCGACGTCGGGTCGAAGCACAGCGACAGTTCGTCGGCCTCGGGACGCAGGCGGGCGAGCATATAAGGATAGCGGCGGACGTAGGCGGGAACGTAGAAGTTGTCCTCGGTCAGCTTGCCGTCGTCGCCCATGAAGACGTTGACGCCTTCGTTGAGGCCC